>NQJI01000017.1:0-10514 GCA_002256705.1 Methylococcaceae bacterium NSM2-1 | reverse complement strand
CTGGTTCATACCTATATCGAAGGACTGAAAGCATATCAGGAACAAAGAAACCAGATACTTCAAAACGAAATTGCTTTACTGGATAAAAAAATTGTAGAAATCAAGGATATTGAAGATAAGAAAAATAAGTTGTTAGCTAAAATAAATCTGATTCAAAAGTTACAGGAAAGTCGCCCGGAAATTGTGCATCTCTTTAATGAAATCCCCAAGACCACACCTGACGGGGTTTTCCTTACAAAATTCACCCAAACCGGTTCACAACTGATATTTGAAGGTAAATCACAATCCAATGCCCGGATTTCCGCCTTTATGAGAGCAATAGAGGCATCACCCTGGCTGCAAACGCCAACCCTGAACGTGATTCAGTCATCAGATAAGCAGTCCCCTGATAAAACTGATACTGAACAGTTAAGTGATTTCACGCTACATGCCAAGCAAGGCAAGGAAAACGCCGAAACTGCGACTGGAGGTATAAATGAACCTGTCGGAAATTAATTGGGATTTCAATACGGCTGGAACATGGCCATTACCCGTTAAAGCGGCCATTATGCTATTTGTTTGTGCAGTTGTCGTAGGCGGAGGTGTTTATTTTGATACGCTTGATCAGTTAAAAAGCCTTGAAAGTGCTGAGCAGAAAGAGCAGACATTAAAGCGCGAATTTGAGTTGAAACAAAAGAAAGCAGTCAATTTTCAGGATTACCAGAATCAGTTAACACAAATTGAAGCATCACTGGATGAAATGATCAGGCAAATGCCTACAGAAGAAGAACTCGCAAGTTTACTCGTTGATATTTCGCAGACAGGGCTGGCGAGCGGTTTGGAATTCAAGCTGTTTAAACCACAGACTCCCATTCTAAAAGACTTTTACTCGGAGTTGCCGATTAATATCCAGGTCACAGGAAAATATGAAGAGCTCGGTTTGTTTGTAAGTGGCTTGGCCTCCTTACCCAGGATTGTCACAATACACGATGTCAATATTATTCCCGAAGACAAGAATGGAGCAATGCTGATGAGTGCAATGGTTAAGATTTATAACGAGGGTGCTGTTGTTTCTTCAGTGGGACCAGGGGCGAAGAAGAAAAGAGGAAGAAAGTAGTGACGAGCTCTAAATTACTTTTTTTATGTCGAAAGCGGCACTATTTACAAATCTGTTGTGCCGTTTTTTTGACTTGTTTGGCAGGGTGTGGCAATGATTTTTCCGATTTAAATCAATATATCTTGAGAGTTAAGGCCGAACCTAAAAGAGCGATACAGCCATTGCCTGAAATTGAAGTGGTTGAATCCTTTATGTTTAACCCCGAAGGTCTGCGTGATCCGTTTAAACCGCTCGTGCAGCCTGAACAGCAGGATGAGGTGGCGGAGCAATCAACCGGGGGTGGAATAAAGCCCGATACTGGCCGTCGTAAAGAGGACCTTGAGAACTTTCCTTTGGAGGCCTTAAAAATGGTGGGTACCGTTGTTATGAAGTCGAATTTGTGGGGACTGGTAAAAGCGGATGACGGCAGCATTCATCGCGTTCAGATTGGCAATTACATGGGTAAAAATTACGGGAAAGTTATAAACATAAGCGCTGATAAAATAGAACTGATGGAAATAGTGCCTGATAAGCCGGGTAAATGGCGCGAGCAACAAACGTCATTAGCATTAACAGAGTGATTTTGGGAATAAAAAATGAATACTAAGCCAGGTGCTATCCAGGCGCTATTATGTTGAATAAAATGAGGCAATCTTTATGTACTTATATGATCTTGGGCTTATTTTTGTCTATATTCCAAACCGCTTCCGTCAGAGCCGGTGAACTGGCTATTACGGGATTAGACATTGCTGCACTGACGGGAGACAGGTTACAAATACAGCTGGAAATGGACGGTGCTGCAATTGAACCTAAAGTATTTCATACTGATAATCCTGCGCGTATCGCTCTGGATTTTTCCGGGGTTAAAAATGGGCTGGATAAAAAAATGTTCCCTATAAACCGGGGGGCAGCGAGCACTATTTATGTGGCGGAAGCTGCGGATAGAGTACGTGTCGTGGTTAATCTGATTGAATCAACGCCATTTGAAACCAAAGTGGTTGGCAATAAAGTACTGCTGACCTTAACCCGTGCAAGTATCAAAGCGCCTGCCAAATTAAAACCCTTTGCTGAAAAACCCGGTGTGCCTGTTGCTGTAAAATCTGCAAATTCATTGGCGCGCGCGTTAATACCGGAACAGACTATTAGCGGGTTTGATTTTAAGCGTGGAGATAAAGGTGAAGGACGCATACTTGTTTCTCTGGCCAATCCCGATACCATTGTTAACTCCAAACAGGAGGGCGGACCGCCTGCCTGAAAACCTGGCCAAAAGGCTGGATGTGTCCGAGTTTGCAACCCCGATCAAGTTTATCGATACGGTCTCGTCAAACCAGGAAACCACGGTGACCGTGACCACGCAAAATGATCTTTACGATTATTCCCTGTTTCAATCCGAAGGCTTGTTGACTATTGAATTTAGGCCTTTAAGCATTGCAGAAAAAGAAGCGCTGGAGAGAACACGGGTAAAATACAAGGGTGACAGGTTGTCCTTAAACTTTCAGGACATAGAAATACGTAGCGTTATTGCAATTCTTGCCGAATTTACCGGACAAAACGTGGTTGCCGGCGATGATGTAACCGGGACGATTACGTTAAAACTGGATGATGTGCCCTGGGATGAAGCGCTGGATTTTATTATGATGACAAAGAATCTGGGCAAGTATGAAACCGGCAATGTCACGTTGATTTCACCACTGGATAAAATTAAAGACTATAAGCAGAAACAACAGGAAACAGCGGCAGTGGTTGAGCAATTAGATCCATTGGTGACTGAATATATTAAAATCAATTACGCCAGAGCTGAAAACTTTAGAAACCTGTTAAATGGGCTTGACACGGGCCAATTTGGAAGTTGCGGATCAAAAAGCTCATCGGGTTCAAGTACTTCTTCGTCGTCGTCGTTAGGTTCGTTAACAACTCAAGGTGGACAAGGTGGATATCAAAGTGTGAATCAAGGAAGTAGCCAAGGCAATACTCAAGGCAATACTCAAGGTGGCCAGAATGATGCGTTTAAAATTCTTTCATCTCGTGGCTCTGCAGTTGTTGATGCAAGAACCAATACCCTGATTGTCCGTGAAACAACAAAGCGATTGGAAGAGGCGAAGAAACTGATTCGTAAGCTTGATGTTCCGGTGCGTCAGGTTATGATCGAGTCAAGAATAGTCATTGCTTCCAATACATTTGCAAAAACATTGGGGGTCAGGTTTGGTGTGGCAGGTAAGAATGTCCACGTTAACAATGGATCAGGGCCTGTGGGGTCAGTAAATAATTTAGGTGGTACAACGGGTACTATCAATGGAACAGCGATTATCAATGATGCACTGGTAGATCTTGCCGCTTCCAACCCATACGGCGCATTAGGCATGACCCTGGCAAGAGGAGCTGATTATGTGCTGAACCTGGAGTTATCAGCCTTACAGGATCAAGGTCGAGGTGAGATTGTATCCAATCCAAGGGTAATGACCACCGATCGTTGTACAGCAAAGATTATACAAGGCACGCAAATACCCTATCAAAGCGGAGCTGCAGTCGGTACACCAGCAAACATTCAATTTGTAGATGCACTACTGGAACTTGACGTTCTCCCGCAAATTACACCCAGTGGCAGTATTTCAATGACGTTGAATATTACCAAAGATGAGCCAAATCCGGTAACTCTGGGTCAGCAGCCGCCTATTACCAAACGGCAGGTTGAAACGACTGTACAGGTGATGGATGGCGAGACGGTTGTGTTAGGCGGAGTCTTTGAAGGAACCCTACAAAATACTACTAATTCAGTACCTTTTTTGGCTGATTTGCCGGGCATAGGGTTTTTGTTCAAGAGAACAGTTAATCAGAATGATAAAAAGGAATTGCTGATTTTTGTCACACCAAAAATCATTACAGATAATGCCGCAAGCAATTGATAGTTTCTACTTGGAGCAAAAAGGGGCATAATTCTCCTCTTTTTAAGCTTTAATCTTGTAGTTTCAATCTCTTTTTGAACTTCATCCATAGAGTAATAATCCCCTGACAAATTTAGGGTGATTGGATTAAACTCTCCAAACGAAGAGATTATCTGAAACGACAGTCCTGCACAGGACTGTCAAATTTTAATAATCCCCCTTAAAGGGGAGATTTTAGACCAGCACGGTATTTTGATGACGAGATCAGAGAATATATATTTAGTCGGCCTCATGGGTGCAGGAAAAACCACGATAGGCCGGCAGTTGGCAAAATCGCTGTCGGTGCCTTTTTATGACAGTGACAAGGCGATTGAAGAAAGCACTGGAGTAGATATTCCAACCATTTTTGAATTTGAAGGGGAAGAAGGATTCAGGGATCGCGAACAGAAAATGCTTCAGCAATTGACGCAACTGAAAGGCATAGTACTGGCTACGGGCGGCGGTGCGATTTTACGTGAAGAAAATCGCCGATTATTAAAAGAAAATGGCTTTATTGTCTATTTGCAATGTTCAGTAGAAAGAATATTAGAGCGAACCCGCAGAGATACTCAACGGCCCTTGTTGAAAACAGAGAATCCCAGAGAGCGTATAGAAAACCTGTTCGCACAGCGCGAGCCTCTTTATTTGTCCTGTGCAGACTTCATCGTTGATACCGGTATCATGCAAAGCAAAGCCGTCGTTAATCATATCCTGGAAGAATATAGATCCGCTAATCGTTAACGCAGATGAAAAAATTACTGGTAGAGTTAGGTAACCGTAGTTACCCGATTTACATAGGTTCTGGTTTATTAAACCAATCTGAGCTATACACTCAGCATATCAAGGCCAAGCAGGTCGTGGTCGTCACCAATACAACCATTGCCCCTTTGTATTTGAATACGATTTTAAAAAATTTGCAGAGTTTTGATGTCGAAACTGTGATATTGCCTGATGGCGAGCAGTTCAAGACATTAGAATATGTTACGCATATTTTTGATAAATTGCTGGCTAGCAAATTCAGCCGTAATGCGACATTGATCGCTTTAGGCGGCGGGGTTATTGGCGATATGGGCGGTTTTGCGGCCGCCTGTTACCAGCGCGGCATTGCTTTTCTGCAAATACCCACAACTTTGTTGGCGCAAGTTGACTCTTCGGTTGGCGGCAAAACCGGCGTTAACCATCCTTTGGGTAAAAACATGATCGGCGCTTTTTATCAGCCTCAATGTGTTATCGCCGATGCCGATGTTCTGGATACACTCGATGATCGGCAGTTATCCGCTGGTTTGGCCGAAGTTATTAAATATGGCCTGATCAGGGATTTCGAATTTTTTGAGTGGCTGGAAAATAATATCAACGCATTATTGCTTAGAGATAAGCAAGCCTTGTCGTTTGCTATTGAGCGCTCATGTCTTAATAAAGCCTGGATTGTCGCTGAAGATGAAACTGAAACAGGCATTAGAGCGACATTGAATTTGGGCCATACTTTTGGTCATGCGATTGAAACGGGGGCTGGTTACGGCACCTATCTTCATGGTGAAGCAGTCGCTATAGGTACCTGCCAGGCTGCGGATCTTTCCAGAAGAAAAGGCTGGTTAAATGATGCCGATGTGGAAAGAATTATCGAGCTATTCAAAAAATGCAACTTACCTACATATCCACCAGAACATATTGATTCAGATAGATTTTTAGAATTAATGGCTGTTGACAAGAAGAATGTGGACGGTCAAATCAGGTTGATTCTGTTAACAAAAATCGGTGCAGCCACATTGCCCATAGATATTGACCGAAAACTATTAGAACAAACGCTTAAAACCTATGGTAGAAAATGATACCTGTATGTATCATGTGCAGAAGCCATTAATTGATCAGAAAAGCAGGGTTTTCCATTCCTTGATAACCCGGGAAAGAACCCGTAAACTTGAATTGTTAATCCACCTGATTTCTAACTCAAGTCAAGCGCTCGTAGTTTGCGGCCCTGAAGGTATCGGTAAATCAACTTTGCTAAAGGTGTTGCAAGAACTCAAGATTGAATCATGGCTTTATTGCCTCGTGCAAGGCAATGCAGATTCAAGTTTCGAAAAGATTCAAGAGCAGACAGCCCAAATCATCAAGCAAGATAAGCCGGAAAAACAGGTTAAGGCTTTATCCAGCGTTTTTCGTCTTGTTGAAAGCCAACACAAGAAAATAGTTTTAATGATTGATGATGCGGGGCACTTAGCTCCCGGCCTGATAAATACAATCATTGAATATGCGGTGGTAAATCCTGTTTTGCGGGTGATTTTTGTTTTAACGCATGATGATTTATATGTGAAAAACCGTTCAGATAGTGCAATTGATGATTGTCACTTAATTGAAATTCCACCCTTGTCAGAAAAAGAATGCGGTGAATTTTTACAGTATCTAGCTGCAAAACCCCGTTCGCAAGTAGCCTTAAATGAAATCGGTGATGACATAGTAGAGGCTATATATCGAGAAACACATGGTATTCCAGGCCGGATTATCGCTGAATTACCGGGTTTGGAAGGTGCCAAACAGAATGATAATTCGCTGTGGATTCTTGTTGCTGCCGTTGTCGGATTGGTCGCTTTAGCACTGGTCATTCAGTGGTTTAGTGCTTCAGAATATAACATTAAATCAATGCCGACTCCTGCTACGGATGTTCAAAAACCGGTAGGTATCGAACCTGGCTTGCTACAACCTGCCCTGCCCCGCACACAACAAAACGAGCGTTCTGTACAGACCGATGGAACAAACTCGGAACAGCATGCAGGAGAAGATGTTATAGGAAGGTTATCTGAATCAGGAACAAACACTGTAGTTAAAAGCAATTCCGAGACTGATGGTCAGATTATCTTTGATCAGGTGAAAACCGATAAACAGCAGCTTAATGGTGCACCACAGAAAATTACTGAATCGTTAGCGCTTAATAACGAACAACCAGTAAAACAGGATGATAGCAAAACGGTAAATAATACTGAATTATCTATGCCGAAAACAATATCGCCACAGCAAACTGAACCCGTCGCCGAAGAGCAAGCACAAGCCTCAGTAGTTCAAAATAATGGCGAACAATGGCTAAAGAAGCAACCGATTGATAACTATACGCTGCAGTTAATGGTGTTATCAAAAGAGCAGTCGATAAAAGATATTATGAAAAAATATCCGCAACTGGGACAGAGCTTAAGATACATAAAGCCGGTAGTTAATGGCAAGACGAGATTCGTTTTGCTTTATGGTTCGTTCACAAGTTCCTCGTTGGCTAATCAGGCTAAAAAGTCTCTGCCTCCTGAATTTCGTAATTCAGTGGCAAGAAAAATGAGCGCTATTAATAAATAGGTTGTAGGAATGACAAGTTCCTCTGGGTCGGCGTTTTTCAATATTACAAAATTTTTAAACCTTCATAACCAAACATAATGACAGCATTAAAAAACGACACCTTTATCAGAGCCCTTTTAAAACAACCTGTTGACCGCACACCTGTGTGGATGATGCGTCAGGCCGGAAGATATTTACCGGAATACAGAAAAGTCAGGGAGCAGGCAGGCAGTTTTTTAAATCTGTGCACCAATCCAGAGTTAGCCTGTGAAGTGACCCTGCAACCCCTGCGGCGCTTTGATTTTGATGCCGCTATCCTGTTTTCAGATATATTGACCATTCCTGATGCAATGGGCTTGGGTCTTTATTTTACCGAGGGCGAAGGACCCAAATTTAAATATCCGGTGAAAACGGCGGCAGATATCAGTAAATTACCAATTCCTGACCCGGATACCGATTTGCGTTATGTGGTTGATGCGGTTCGGTTAATCAGAAAAACCTTGCAAGGCAGTGTACCGTTAATTGGCTTTTCAGGGAGTCCCTGGACCCTGGCAACTTATATGGTTGAGGGCGGCAGCAGCAAAAGTTTTCAGAAAGTTAAAGGCTTAATGTATGAACAACCCAAGCTATTACATGTCATGCTGGATAAACTGGCGCTATCGGTAGCAGCTTATCTGAATGCCCAGATAGAGGCAGGCGCTCAAGCGGTCATGTTATTTGATACCTGGGGCGGTATGTTGACATCCGAAGATTATGTTGAATTTTCATTATATTACGCCAAGCAAGTCAGGGCATTGCTTAAAACTGATGTGGGAGGTAAGCAAATTCCAACCATTTTGTTTACCAAAGGCGGTGGACTTTGGCTGGAAACCATGACTGATGCGGGTTATGATGCGCTGGGTCTGGATTGGCAAACCGATATACAAAAAGCGCGAGCCAGAGTCGGCGACCAGGTCGCTTTGCAGGGTAATATGGATCCGGTTGCCCTTTATGCGCAACCGGAAATAATCGCCGAAAAAGTCAAATCCATTTTGCATAAATACGGCGCAGGTTCCGGACATGTGTTCAATCTGGGACATGGTATTTTGCCTGACATCAATCCGGATCATGTTAAAGCCATGGTCGATGCCGTCCATAAATATAGTCCGGCTTATCATCAGCAGTCACGCTAGAGGATACAACTATGAAATTATTAAATATTTTACTGGCAATTGGTTTGCTTGTTTTCAATGCGGGTATTCAGGCCGAGACCCTTTCAGCAGGTAAACCTGTTGATATTGTCGTTTACAGAAGTCCAACTTGTGATTGTTGTGGAAAGTGGCTGGAACATTTGAAAAAAAATAACTTCAATGTCAAGGATATCGTTACCGAGGATGTACAGGCAATAAAGAATAAATATGGCGTTTCAGAAGCGATGGCTTCCTGTCATACGGCCATAGTGGACGATTATGTGATTGAAGGGCATGTACCCGCCAATGACATCATGAAACTGTTGAAGACCAAACCAAAAATAGTTGGAATCGCTGTTCCTGGCATGCCCAGCGGTGCACCAGGTATGGAAATGGGCGACAGAAAAGATTCTTATAATGTTATGAGCTTTGACAAAAAAAATCACTACGAGATTTTTAACAGTTACGAGGGCACGCAGTGATTCTAGCAGGTGATGCAGGCGGCACAAAAACGATCTTGGCACTCTTTGAGATTGAAGATGGTGGTTTTCAGTGCTTAAAAAAACAGCAGTATCCCAGTAAAAACTATCAAACGTTTACCGAGTTACTGGCATCATTTTTAAGTGATGTAGATCATGGTCAGCTTATAGCTGCTTGTATCGGTGTAGCAGGACCCATTGTTAACGGCGATTGTGAAACAACAAATCTGCCATGGATCCTTACAAAGAAAGCCATTGGCGAACAACTAGGCACACAAGATGTTTGGTTGTTGAATGATCTTGAAGCAACTGCATGGGGCGTACTGGATTTACCTAAACAACATTTTGTTGAATTAAATCCGGATGCACAATGGCAGCCAGGCAATAGTGCCGTAGTTGCCGCTGGAACTGGCTTGGGTGAGGCTATCATCGTTTGGGATGGAACAACCCATCATGTCATTGCGACTGAAGGCGGACATACGGATTTTGCTCCTAAAAATGAACAGGAAATTGCTTTACTTAAGTACATGATGGAAAAACACCCTGAACATGTCAGTTTTGAAAGGTTAATATCCGGTGAAGGCCTAATTAATATTTACCAGTTTCTTAAAACACATAAATACGCGCCAGCACTTCCAGAAACCGAACAGAAAATGACTGAACGTGATCCTGCCGCTGTTATAAGTGAAGCTGGCATCGAAGGAAATGATGTTTTGTGCGTTGAAGCATTAACTCTATTCTGTAGGCTATACGGGGCAGAATCTGGTAACTTGGCACTTAAATGTCTGCCTTATGCTGGAATTTATTTAGCTGGAGGAATTGGGGCAAAAATATTACCCTTCCTGAAAAAAGGTGAATATTTGGGTGGCTTTCTGGCAAAAGGACGCTGCCGGTCTATTTTGCAGAAAATATCAGTCAAAGTATGCACAAACCCTGAAGTGGCTTTGTTAGGCGCGCTAAGTTATGCCGAAAAAAAGGCCGCAAATAATAACTTATTCGGACCACTTCCTTAAATACTCTTCTCCAGAAGAGTATTTTTCCAATAGATAAATGAGTCTGAAAAAGGGGAAAAATAAATCCCTATAACTCAGCCGCTTTTTAAGTCTCGTTCATTAATGGTTTTAAATAATTTAGAGCGTTCTTTTTGCAGTTGCTCAGCCGCTTGATCATCAGTTTGATTAAGAGCGACTTTGTCCAGTATTTCAAAAGTGATGTCAGGTTTCAAATAATTTCCGGCATTTTCAATGGATTTTAATTTGTCATAGGGCATCATCATACCTTTATAGGGATAGATTTTCTTGTCTTTACCCTGACTGTCGGTTATCGTCTTGGGGAAAAAACAAGGGCGATGGTAGTTAATATAAGGAAACAAGGCGTCGTGATTGAATGCGTTGATTAGGGGTGCCCAACGTTGTTGGATATGTGCATAACCAAACAGTTTTCTGACCACCGAACCATTTTTACTTTCGACTAAGGCATTGTCATTGGTCTGTCTGGAGCGGGATGCAAGTAAATTCAATCAGCAGTTTTTGCAGTAATGCAGCCACTTTATAGT
>NQJI01000138.1 GCA_002256705.1 Methylococcaceae bacterium NSM2-1 | reverse complement strand
CGAATGGGCGCCTGCGGTTGATATAAAAGAAGAAACTGATAAATTTGTAATTCTTGCCGATATTCCCGGTGTCAAGCCGGAAGATATTGAAGTCAGTATGGAAGCGGGTGTCTTGACCGTAAAAGGCAAAAAAGAATCCGAGGCCAAAACTGAAAAAGAAGGCTATAAACGTGTTGAACGCACATCCGGTTCTTTTTATCGCCGTTTCAGTCTGCCCGATTCTGCTGATGGCGAAGCAATTAATGCAAAATGCAAACTTGGCGTGCTTGAGATTGTTATTCCCAAACGGGAAGCCGTTAAGCCAAAACGTATCAATGTGTCATCAGAAGAATAAAAGGAATTATTTGAAAGACATGTGTTGTAACGGACAAGATTATATTAATCTGGTTCTGACCTATTAAGCCGCAAAAACAGGAGATGATTATGGCAACATTTCAACAATTGAAGCAAAATATCGGTCATGCCTGGGAGTATCTGGCTGAAGGCTGGGATAGTCTGACCCGTAGGGCAACACACGCTATTACCCGCTTTACAACCGGCGACAATAAAGACAAATACTCGGACGATGAACATAAAGAACTGGCATATCGTAATGCCGGCTGGGGGGTTATGGCAGCAGAAGTGTTTGATGATGACGACAGAGTCATTGTCAGACTGGAAGCGCCTGGTATGGATAAAAAAGAATTTGATCTGCAGGTCATTGATGATGCCCTCATTGTCAGCGGAGAAAAAAGGATACAGAGGGAGCATACAGAAGGCCACTATCATGTTAAAGAATGCGCCTACGGTCGATTTGAACGTGCGATAGGGCTACCTGACGAAGTAGATTCCGAGAAGGCTCAAGCGGACTATAAGAATGGCATTTTACGGATTGAACTGCCCAAATCATCCAGCAAACGCAGTAAAAGGATAAAAGTTGAAATATCCTGAGCGTATCAAGAGGCGTGTTATTCTGTGGGCAACTTTCTCCAGGGCATTGACTTAAGAAAAAAGATGCCTTTTCCCTGAAGGGGAAAGCGATGATGACTATATTTGAAGCTTTTTGTTTAGATCTTCCCATGAGCTTACCCTCTCCTGCTGGAGAGGGCTTTTTTCATCCTGATCAACAACAAGGGTGTCCGCTCCGGCTACTTTTCCAGTGCGGCCAACAGACTCAACCAATTGTAATCGGGTAAACGTAACAACATGCAGTATAAAGATTACTATAAGATCATGGGACTATCCCGGGATGCCAGCAAGGATGAAATCAAACGCGCTTATCGTAAGCTGGCACGTAAATTTCATCCCGATGTCAGCAAGGAAAAGGATGCCGAAGCAAAGTTCAAGGAACTCGGAGAAGCTTATGAAGTGCTCAAGGATCCTGAAAAAAGAGCTGCTTATGATCAATTAGGCGCCCATTGGAAAGCCGGGCAGGATTTCAGACCGCCTCCAAACTGGAATGAAGGTTTCGAATTTAGAGGCGGTGGTTTTACCAGTGGTGATTCCGGAGCCTTTAGTGATTTTTTTGAACAATTGTTTGGCAGTGCAGGCTTTCATGCAGCCGACAGGGGGCAATATGGCTTCCATGCGCGTGGACAGGACAGTCATGCAAAAATCTATATTGATCTGGAAGACAGTTTTCACGGCGCGACACGCAATGTTTCCCTGAGCACCCCTGAAATGAATGCGCAAGGTCAAGTGCAGGTTAAGCATAGAAGCCTGAATATCAAAATCCCCAAAGGAATCAAGGCGGGTCAACACATCAGGCTGGCCGGTCAGGGCAGTCCCGGATCAGGCAGTGGTCAATCGGGTGACTTGTTTCTTGAAATAGCTTTTAACAACCACCCGCTTTACCGGGTTGTAGAAACAGATGTTTACCTGGATCTACCCGTCACGCCTTGGGAAGCGGTTTTAGGGGCAAAAATCAAAGTGCCTACACCCGAGGGCAATGTTGATCTCAAAATACCGCCCAATTCCAGACAGGGCAGCAAACTGCGTTTAACAGGCCGCGGATTACCCGCCCGGGTGCCTGGTGATTTCTACGTTGTGCTGCAAATTGCACTGCCACCGGCAAATACCGAGAAAGCCAAAGCGGTTTACCAAAAAATGCATGAAGAACTTGATTTTAACCCACGCCAGGCTCTGGGGGTATATCACCAATGAACTCGCATGATTTATTATTAGTGCATACTGGGACTGTCATTGAAGAAGACAGTTTGACACTGGCGCAACTGTGCCGTGCTTGCGGTGTCCATGCAGACTGGATTATCAGCCTGGTTGAAGAAAGTATTATTGAACCCCAAGGGGAAGATATACGTTTATGGCGTTTTTCAGGGGCAAGCCTGGTACGCGCCCGTTCTGCCCTCAGACTACAGCGTGACCTGGGGGTTAATCTGGCCGGTATTGCTCTGGCGCTTGACTTGATAGAAGAGCTTGAAAGCCTTCGTGCGCATATGAAAACACAAGGCCACTAGGCCATGTCTGAGAGATTCAGATTTGAATGCCTAGTATAAAACTCGTTGTAACGCAAGTTTTCAAAAAATGTGTTACTTAAAATAACCTACCATAGAGGAAATAATTATGAAATCCACCTTTGTTCTCGTCGCTGATAACGTTCGTGCACGCATCTTTACTGCTGAAACCCCCTCTTCTCCTTTAGAAGAAATCGAAGCCCTGGCTCATACGGAAGGTCGTTTACATGATCGGGAAATGACTTCTGACTTTCCTGGAAAGATTAAAGGAGAAGGCAGCGTGGGACATGCTTTTGAACAGCCTACCGATCCGAAAAAACATGAAGCCGACAGCTTTGCACATCGCATTGCCCATTACCTGGAAGAGGCGCACAACGAAAAGAAATTTGAACAATTACTGATTATTGCAGAACCATCATTTCTTGGCATGCTGCGCATTCATTTACCGGAACAAATTAAAAGACTGGTCTGTTTTGAACTTGATAAAAATATCACGACACATAGCGCCGATGATATTCGTAAACACCTTCCGACCTATTTGCCGAGTCATTAACAAATTAATAATGATCAAGGCATTGGGTTTTGTCAATCTGCTTCAAACAGGCTGGTTTTTTACAAAAAGGAGAATCATTATGCAAATACCATTACAAATTACATTTCGTGGAATACCTCATTCTGATGCAGTAGAGGCTAAAATTCGTGAAAAAGCCAGCAAGCTGGATAGATTTTACTCGCATATTATGAGTTGCAGGGTTGCGGTTGAAGCCGAACATCAACACCATCATCAGGGTAATCTATACCACATTCGAATTGACATCACCACGCCGCGCAAAGAATTAGTCATCAGCCGTGAGCACTATGACAAGCAGGCTCATGAAGATATTTATGTAGCTATACGTGACGCCTTTAACGCAGCGACAAGGCAGTTGGAAGATTACTCCCGAATTCAACGTGGTGAAGTTAAAACTCATGACTTGCAAAGTAGCGGAACCGTACTGCGTATATTGCCTGAAAAAGATCACGGTTTTATTGGAACTGAAGATGGTCGTGAAATTTATTTTCACCGAAACAGTGTTGCAGGAGAAGGATTCGACTCATTAGCCGTTGGCGATGAAATTCGCTATGTTGAGGAAAAAGACGATCTCGGCCCGCAAGCCAGTATTGTTTATCCATAATCAAGTTGGCTGACTCTTCGTGCTGATGTATAGAAGCATTGAACGGCCAGCCAAATTTTTATTCCAAATCCTTAAAATCATGGCGAACGCTGTCGACTTGAGATCGATATTTTTGCGCATCGCCATAACTGAAAAACTTCTGATAACGGCTATGCAGGGTTTTAATACGTTTGGCATGTTTAATAGGGCACCAGAATTGTTCTGTACGTGCAGCTATTTCCTGCAAATAAGCGAGTAGACCATTGGCGTAGCTGCAGTAAGCGCAGTTAATCTTTTCAATAAGATTCAGATAGTGGAGATATTGCCTGTCAAAAACAATATAATCCTGCCGATTTACTTTAGGGATACCGTAAAGAGGGAAACAGACTGCTTGATACAGGCTGATAGTCACATCCATTAGTAGCGAAGGAATAATACAGATCCAGACGAAAGGTGCGCTGAGTATGTGCTTTAATGGCGCGTCGGTTATGTAATTGAATAACCGTTTGACATATTCCTTATGTCTGACAATAACGTTTTCTTCAAAGTAGACCCGTCGTTTTCGAATTTCATAAGAAAACTCTTCCTCCTGTTTTTGTAATTCTTCAATCAGTTCGGTTTCCAGTACCTTTATTTTGTCCAGCAGTATCTCAAGTTGGGTGGTCATAATCAATTCTTCTATAAGAAAGGCAGCTGGTATAAAAAGTGACTGAAATCGCTAAAAACTGAAAACAGCTGTTCAACACAAAAACCCAGAGAGCAGAGGAAAAAACATCGGGTTGGAAATAACATTCTTTCACCCCTCGGGATGAGTGACAAATGAATCCTAACACTTTGATTCTCAGTGAACTTTGTGGTGCACAATTGCTTTTTAGGTTTATCTGTACTTGAATGTGACACAGGACT
>NQJI01000137.1 GCA_002256705.1 Methylococcaceae bacterium NSM2-1 | reverse complement strand
TTTATTACAGTTTTGTTACTTTGAACAGTTTTAAGCCAGTAATTATTTTTACTTTACTTTCAATTAGTTAATAAATAATAATTGACAAAAAAACCACCCCTATCATTTTTCTTATCATGTTACTTTCACAGGGCTTAATGTGTGTATAAACATAAGGGCGGAAACGTGGAGCGGCGCGTGAAAAATTTGGATCGGGGTAACATCGTTAAGAATATCCCCCTTGTCACAGTTACCACTGATCCTTCGGCTTCGCTCGGGACAGGTTCGTAGATTATTAAGTAAGTTTAATCTGTGAATCTGTGGCGGTTTACTTTTTGCAAGTTGCTGGGCCTTTATTTGGGCTTAATAAACTTAATCGTCATCCTGTCGCTTTCGCCGATAGCAAGGTATTTCTTACGGTCTTTATCCTTGAGTCTTAAAGAAGGCGGCAGCGTCCAGACTCCTGCCGGATAATTTTTGGTATCCTTGCTATTGGCATTAATTTCAGACTTTTTCAGGAACTCAAAACCGGCATTTCTTGCCAGTGCGATAACATAGTCCTCACTGACATAACCGGATTCAGCTCTTGTATCCTGCTGCTTTAATGAGTTATTTCTATGTTCTACTATACCCAAAATACCCCCCGGTTTTAAAGCTTTGTACATGGCATTAAATACCGCAGACGCCTGATCATTTTTCATCCAGTTATGGACATTACGAAACGTCAAAACCCTGTCAGCCGATCCATCCGGCGCGATTTGCAAAAACTCCGGCGGCTGTAGCACTGTTAACTCAACTTTACCGTAAACCTTGGGCTGTTTGTGCATTTTTTTAACAAAATGTTCCAAACCTCTTTTAAAATAAGGCTGCTTTGCATCGGCTGAAAAATGCGCAGCATACAGTTTGCCTTTATCTTTTAAATAAGGTGCCAGAATTTCGGTATACCAGCCTTCAGCAGGCCAGATTTCAACCACCGTCATAGTGTCTTTAACATCAAAAAATTCCAGCGTTTGCTGTGGATGCCGGTATTTATCGCGGGCTTTATGTTCTGCTGAACGCTGTTTTCCTGCGATTGCCCTCTGTAAAGAGGTTAAATCCCTGTCTGCCTGTGCGGATGAAAAGCTTATTGCAAACAACAATGCCCATAAAATTTTTTTCATTAAAATATCTCAATTAAAACCACGTCTAAAAGCTACAGATTAAAAGGCTTCGTACCTTACACCTTGTGTCTTTATTTTTTTTCACAATTCCAGATTTGCAACAGACTTAATGTTGCCAACATTAAAAAAGCGACCAGGGTCCAGGCGGGCATACTAAAACCCAGGAATGTCCAATCTACCTTGGCACAATCCCCCGTGCCGCTTAACATCAACTTAAGGGTGTCGAACAAGGGAAAGTTTTGGAACATGTACTCTAATCCGGGGCCACATTCCGGCACTTCATCGGGAGGTAAATGTTGTAGCCAGACATGCCGTGTTGAGATAGATGCGCCAAATAACGCTGTGACTGTACCCAAAATGGCATAACGCGTTACCCCAGCTTGCCCGGGGTTATGTAGCCCCGCAATCAGGAAAACCAGACCCGTCAATAAAATCGCAAGACGCTGGGAAATACATAAGGGGCAAGGCTCCAGACCATCAACAAGTTGAAAATAAGCGCCCATACCCAACAAGCCCATGCAACCTGCAAAGCCTAATAAAAACCAGATTCTCGAATTAAACTTTAGCACTCTAAACATAATTGACTTCTTCTTTAAAATATCTACAACCCTAAACGGGGCCAATACAACTAAAAGATGACCTGCATCTCACTACTAACATACCATATACTACAGAGACTGGAAAAAAGGCCATATGAACACTCCAAGGTCTACGCGGAAACGCTGCGGTGGATGCACATTGTCCCACTGAGTTGTTGGTTACGCTATCGCTCGGCACGCCTCTACACTGTTCCTGCCTTGCCCTCGATCGCTGTTCCAGACGCGATTCTACCTTCCCCATACTTTGGGGTCGTAACCCAACGCCTAGACGTTATTGTGTTAAACAGTCTCAACCTCTTCTTTAAAAGATCTGATTTCCCTGGATGGACCCAACACAACCAAAACATCGCCTGCATTTAAGGTACATTCTTTCTCTCCAACAGCAAAATGCAAGGCTTCACCTGATTCTTTATCCACAACACCTATGAGAATTAAGTTATGTTTTTCATCCAGCTTTAATTCGCAGCTGCTGGTATTTTCCAGATAGGAGCCTTGGGGGATTTCTATTTGTGCGATATGTAAATCATGCCGCCCAAACACTGTGTCATCCAGAATATTCGTAATGTCAGGCTTGGACAGCATGTCATGGGTTTTTCTGCCGCAAATTTCATAAGGATCTATGATCTTGTCAGCCCCGGCCGCCAAGAGTTTTTCTGCGGACTCTGGATCATCAACAATAGCAACAATTGTAAGCGCTTTATCTATTGCACGCGCTGAAATTGTTAAAAACACATTGTCGGAATCTCTCGGGTAAAAACAAAAAAGAATATCAACATCAGCACCAATACCGATTGATTTGAGCTCCTCATCATTGCGAAAATCAATAATTTTGGTTTCAAAACCTTTCTCTTCAACCGAAGCCGCCTCGGACTCATCTTTCCCGATAAAAACGAGGCTGTATTCATCCTTATTTAACCGGTTCATCACTTCCAAAGACATGATACTGTAGCCAAATATGGCAATACGCTTCATCGTCTACGTCCGCTTTTTAATCGGTTTTTTTTCAATTTGGTCTCGAAAATAATTTATCCCGACATCCCTGCCTAAAACCACCAGAAGATCCTCAGCCCTTAATACAAAGTAGGGTTCGGGATTAAAATAGAAATGCTGATTTTTCACCTTATAACTGTTCTTATGTTTTCGATGCACAGGATTTGAACTGATTACGCCTACCAGCATTAATTTCCTGTGTTCAAAGTCAATCTCGGAAATTTTCATCCCATTGATAAAGGATTCTGAAGATACACACAATGTTTCCATGATGAACTGTTTTTCTTCACGGATAATACCCAAAATAGCCTCAAAAGCGACGGGTTGACCAATATATTCGGCAACCACCATTGCTGCTATTTCAAAAGGCTGAATAACATTGTCAGCTCCGGCCTGATAGAGCTTTTTAACATTATCCTGATTATTGGCCCGGGAAATAATTCGAATATTTGGATTTAGATGCCGACTGGTCAGGGTAATATAAACATTGACCACATCATCGCCTGTCGTACATAAAACAGCCGTCGCCCTATTCTTGATTCCGGCATTAATTAACACTTCATTTTTGCTGGCATCCGCATGAATAACAAGATACCCAAGCCGCCTTGCTTTCAATGCGTTAACTTCCTTGCTATCAATAACAACAAAATGTTGCCGGTGCTTTTCAAGCTGCATGGCGATATGCCGTCCTACCCGGCCGAATCCGCATATGATAACAAAACTCTCATAACGTTTTAGTTCGGCATAGATTCTGTTTTCCCGCAAATCGTGCATCCTGTCACTAAATGCCGAAACGATAATGGAAATAAAAAAAGACAAAACACCCAGACCCGTCAAAATCAATGCCATGGCAACCAGTCGTCCACCTGTAGTTTGCGGCGCTATATCGCCATAACCGACGGATGAAACGGTCACTATCGACCAATAGGCCGCATCGAACAAATTACCGACCTGCTCGCTGTTAGTGGGGTGTTCAAAAAAATAAATCCCCGTACTGCCGATAAATATCAAAAAACCCAGAAAAATAGCCAGGGTATAAAGCTCAAAGCGCTTGTTGTCCAGGACTTCGGCAAATAAGTTCATACTTTTAAAATACCGGAACAGTTTGAACAATCGAAAAATAAGCAATACTCTCAGGATGCTTAACGGCCTGTAACTTGGCAATATAGCCAGTAAATCAACCACCGCCAACGGCGTGAAAATATACTCAATTTTCTTGGCTAAAATTAGCCTGGCAACCTTGCCCAACCGAAAAGGGCTATTTAAATACCTAGAATTTTCGTAATGCTCCAGAATGATTTTATGGACATCATTATAAAGCCAGGCCCGCAGCAGGTATTCAATGATAAACAAGACGACCAGGACATGCTCGAACAGCATTTCAATCCTGGTCAATTGACTATCTACTTCGTAAATCAATAAAAAAACACTGAGCAGAATCAGGCAAATCATAACAACATCAAAGTATGATTTAATCCGGCTATCTGGATTGTCCAGCAAATTATAAAAAAACTGCTTGGTATTTCTATAATGCGGCGATGATTTCAGAAAATAGGAAAAATAAACAATCAGTCGGGTTAACATAGCGTTACTATCGATCCTTTGGAGGCTGTAATAAACAATTTATTATCTTCAAAATCATGTCATGTTTAACAACAATGCCAAAACAATGGATTGCATAACCCTCCCGTTACACATAAAACATATCCCATTTTCTCTCTGGCAACTGTATTTCGTAATCAAAGCCGGTTTTCATACCTAAGCGCCCGAATGAAAAAGACATTTTTCAATAAAATTCACATAAAAA
>NQJI01000136.1 GCA_002256705.1 Methylococcaceae bacterium NSM2-1 | reverse complement strand
TGAGCCAAACAAACTGGTTATACGCTCAGTTTGTTTGGGTCACCCCCTTTTCTTGGCTTGCCCATCTTTATTTTCGGCGGCTATACTCCGAACGGCCAGTTTATTGATTTTATATTTAAAGACAACATGCAGCCTTAGTGACCATGAGGTATTAATTATTTTCTAAAAAGACCGAAAACTTTACCGTTTAAAGTATATTGACTCTGGGGTTTATCCAATATGCTATCATCTATGCTCTATATACCGCCCTTCAAATTCAAGATGGGCTTCGCTTCATTGTATAAATCTTGTCCTGTATAGGCTTCCCGCTACAAAAAAACGGTTAACACTATCGTGAGAAATGTTCATGATTTCAGCCAACGGCAACAACTTGGCGACGATTTCTGTTCGTCCAACAAAAATCCTATGCAAATTGACGAAGTACAACGGGCTGTTGAGGGGCGAATTATTTCTCTTATCATTGCTTGGTCTTCTGCTGGCAACGAGGGTTTTAATACTCATATTATATACTGCCTGTCAATGCGTAACTTCTTTATAGTTCCTGACGACTCTGCTGACCACGGTCGGCTATGGAAATATCCTTGCTATAACCAAGTCTCCCCGTGTGCTGTCCATTCTCGAAGCCATCACGGGTCAGCTATATTTGGCGACCGGGATTGTTGGGTTTACACGCTTCGAAGTCCTGGATTGAAAAAGGTAAGTAGCCGGCAAAAAAAAGGGCACATTCAATGTGCCCTTGTATGAGTGCTTCTTAGCCTAAACTTGTAAAAGCTCCTTTGTTTTGGCCATAATACCTGCCGGATCGATACCTTGATGAGGGAATTGTTCCCACAGACCGCCACAACCTTCTTTGTGGGTGCCAATATGCGCATACTTCGGCGTAAGTCCACGCTCCAGCAGCCATGAGCCAAAGCGGCTGCCCAAACCCGTCTTGCGATTAAAGGCTTCAACCACCAATACCATAGGCGAGTTGCCGATTTTGGTCATCATTTCTTCATCGATTACATTCAAGGTTGGTTTGTTGATCAAGCCTACATCAATGCCTTCCTGTTTTAGACGCTCTACTGCATCCAACGCCCGATACAAGGCTTCACCGAAGCTGACAATATAACCTTGAGTGCCTTCGCGGATAACTTCATCTTTGCCGGAGACAAATTTGTAGTTACCGCCAAAATACTCTTCGCCGTCAGTATTCAAAATAGTCGGTACCTTGGAGCGGGTCGAGAATACAAAACGCAAGCCTGGATTGAAGAAAATGGTTTCAAGGCAGGCTTTCATTTGCAGCGGGTCAGCCGGAAAGTAAAGATTGGTCGCATAGCCGTCACTCAATCCATTGTCGGCAAACATATTGTTCAGACCGAAATGGCAGGTATTGTCAGCCATGTCGTCTATACCGGAGTGTGAGAAATGACTGAGCACGTTGGAATTGTTCAAACGTGCCATGGTGATCTCGGAAATACACATCTCCAGGAAGGCGCTGAACGTACCAAAAATACCCTGCTTGCCTTCTTCCATCCCAAAACCGGCTGCAGCCGAAAAGTTGCCACGCTCCATAATCCCGGAAGATATAAACACTTCAGGATAAGCATTGTGAATTTTGATCAGACCGCAGGAACCTTCAAGGTCACTGTCAACGACCCGAACTTTTTCGTGGCGTTCGGCAGCGCTCAACCGACTTAGAATCGCAACCGCTGCATCACCAAAAACGTTACGGTTGGCATCCCACTTGTCGCTGGAGCCCAGGAATACGGCATCATTTTTTGGTGCTTTGATTCCCTTAAGGTGATCTGCCGCCGCTTGCTGACCATGAGACTCTAAATACTCGACCGCCACTTTTACAGAGACCACGTCATGGCCGTGGGTTGAACCTTCCAGGCCGACAATTCCGGGACACATTGGGCGATGATTAATGACAGCAACCGGGCCATCGGTGTTAATCGCGGTACAGATTCGTTTATACAGATCATCAAGATCTTCGCCGTCGCCTTCCAATACGGTTACGCCATGACCCGCCAGCGTTTTAGCAGTCGTGCAACCGGTCAAATATTTGGAGGGGTGGCCGGCGATGGTTACGTCATTATCATCAATAATCAGCTTGACATTCAGGCCTTGAGCGACGGCAAAGCGTGCGGCTTCTGCGTCATTACCTTCCTGCTGAGAGCCATCGGAACCAAGACAAAACAATACCTTACGCGGATTGGCGATGGCCACGCCATTGACATAAGGCCACATGTGACCCAAACGTCCCGAACTAAATTTTACGCCGGGAGTAAAACCCAGTTCAGGGTGACCCGGTAAATGAGAATGAGCGGCACGGTATTCCATCAGACGTTCGGCTGGTAGATCGCCGTTCAGAGTAGACATGAGATATTGAGTTGCCACGCGGTGTCCGGCTTCATCAAAAAATATGGGTACGAATTTATTAGCTGAACCACGAAATAAAGCGTCCATAATCATGACTTCCGGCACGGTATCATAAGGGCCGCCGGTATGTCCACCTACGCCTCTGGCGGCACCCGTAGCCGTAAAGAAGACAATCGCATCCCGACAAAGTTGAATATTGGCTTTAAGACTGTCTCTTTGCTGGGCGGTAAGGGTATTGATGCTGGGATCTAGAGTTATGCGCTGATAAGCGCCAAGATCAATCGGGAAATTAGACATAGTTTCTTCTCGTGGTTAAGGATTATTTAATGCTCACGACCATCCAGATAAACAAATTAACCTGAAAAAAAAGGGTCGCCAATATCCCCAAGTCAGACATATTTCTGGTTAGATTTGTAATTGGTTTTAGTACTAGAGCGTTCTTTATTTATATACCCACAACTGCTACTACTTGCAGTTTGATATTCCCTCTCCCTCTGGGCGCGGGTAACATAAAAAGATCAAGTTGTAGCCGGTTCAAGTGTAGACAGGAATTTTTATTACTTTTCAACCTATCTTGAGTGCAGATTACACCTTGTAGTTTGCAGTCTGCAAGACATTTTAATGAAGATCGATGATCTTCATTAAGAGTTAAGGTTGAGGAATAGAAAACCGAGCGAAAAGAGTTGTTTCGAGACGATAAATCGAGCCGTTTCGAAATACCGGGTGCGGAATTTCGCACGTCTGGATTTGTGAAAAGGCAGCCAGCCAAATCTGCCAGCAATATGCTATTTCGGGGAGCTGGCAATGATTATTTTAAAGCTCACATTCTATTCATTCCAGCAATGCGCAACCACTAGTACTCAGTCATTCTTATAATGTCGGGTAAAGTTTTTTCAATTTTACCCGAGCGTCTTCGTTAGTAAATCGCCATTCCATAGGCTGAGCAATAGCATTTCTTTGTTCTTGCCATGCTGCGATTTCCATCCTTAATGTTTCTTGGTCCGGAATGCGTCGATCCAGACATTGGCGAGACAAGATGCTCAATTCTATTTCCGCCATATTTAACCAACTGCCATGCTTGGGCGTGTAGTGGATTTCCAATTTATCCAGAATTCTTCGCGCCTCAGCAGGGGCGAACGCCTTATACAGAGATGCTCCCGTGTGGGTGTTCAAATTATCCATAACCAGTGTAATGCGTTCAGCGCGAGGGTATTCCACATCAACCAGGTTGCGAATTTGATGCGCCCAGTCCAGCGCGGTTCTTTGATCCGTTACCACAACATGCCGTTTCCCCTCTAACGGTTCAAAAAACATGAACATATTGCTCACACCATTACGTTCATACTCCGTGTCATACTTTTCGACGGTGCCTGGTTTTGCCGGTATCGGTTGACGTGTCTCCTTAATGTGTTGCTTGCTGCTTTCGTCCATACAAACCAGCGGATAAGTGTCATCATACGAGCGTTTGTAAACATCCAGTACATCTTCCATAGCGCAGACAAATTCAGCATTTTCTTTAGCCGGAATACACCATTCTTTATTCTGCCAAGGTTTCAACTCATTTTTTTTAGTGTTTGCCGGATAGTTTCGTGGGATACGCTTTCCACATGGCCCAATTCAACCATGTGCTGACCAAGTAATCTCAGTGTCCAGCGACTGCGTCCATCAGGGGCATCACCACAGGCTAACGCGAGCAGATGAGCTTCCTTTTCGCCGTCAATGACACGGCTTTTAACCCGGATCGGTTTAGCCCGATTTAAGGCGGACTCTAAACCTTCTTGAACCAATCTTTCCCGGACTCGTTCAACTGTGCGCGTGGAAATGCCAAAGGCTTCACTGATTTGACTATCCAGCCATTTTTCGCCCAATTCGCTTATGTCTGCCTTAAGCAGAATTTCAGCGTGAAGCCTTTTGTGGGCTGCCACTTTGCCTTTATGAATCAAACTTTCCAAATCAGTACGTTCTTCTTCTGTCAGACGTACAATATATTTTTTCGCCAATTGCCAGTTCCATGATTTAATGAATAAATTCATCATATGGGGACTATGACCCGACATAACAATGCTGACTGAGTACTAGTTGGCGGCCCGTCATCGCCACCAGCAACCGGCGGATCGGCTACCTCGGTATCGACAATGACACGCTTGTAGAGTATCATCCGTAGCGACGATCCTCCATTAGTTCCCCATCTGCTCGCGCTTAAAGTCCAATCAGAGTGACGCAGAACTTGCTGAACTTATAGGATGGACTTCGAGCCTTGGCAAATCCTATCGTAGGCTCAACCTTATAGGCCCAGTTTGATTATTTGCACCAAAAACGGCCTTTCCCGCTTTGGCTGAGATACGCTGGTATTTGGCGTAAGCGGTGCCAGCAGAACTGCGCAACTCCGCTTCACTCGCCTGGTTTGCAAAACCACGCGCAACCGCTTCCAATACATAGGCTTCTGGCGCCATGAAGCTAAACGTGGTGACCACCGGCTTTGAACCAGCGGCAAGCAAATGCTTTGAGAAAAACTCCTCGCTCATGCATGCCAGGACAACGGCCTGTTTATCGTGCCCGGCATGTTTGGGAAAGCGTTCTATGATTGGCTGGTTTTGTGCGTCCATCAAGCCGTCATGGCCGATGAACACCACCATTTCGCGCTTTGTCGCATTCGGCGGAGTAGCTGCTTGTTGCATAAAGTCGAGCATCGCCTGGTCAATCCGGCTGCCGCGATAAGCGTCGGCGGTCACGGTGAGCTTGTCCTCCCAGGCAAACTCGCAGCGTTCCATGATAGTGTCGCTAATATCTTGTTCGCATCCCAGCTTTCGCCAACCGTTCGCCTTGCTCAAAAAGGTTTTCACGCCGTAAAGCGCACCCCAATAGAGATTGCTGCGAGGGTCATTGCCATTGCCAATTTGCGCAGGAACCGGCACGATGCCTTGCGATACGTTGTCGACCAGGGACACAATCACATAAATATGCGTGTTTGGCGTGGCTGCGGCACAGGGCGGCAACACCGTAAAAAACAGCGCACTGAATAAACAAATCGAACGTAGGGTAATCATATATACGAACCCTCCAGAGGGTAAGAAAAATTTATTAAACATAGCTTTGTTTTAGGATCATAGGCTAACGCGGGCCCAGTAGGTGTCAAACAGCCTGGAAAATTTGCCGATTTTTTTCCAAAAAAAAAAGAGCGTCAAAATTTACCAGCAGTATTTTCAAACTTATCGTTTTTAATAATCTACTGACTTATTTGACTGGAAAAGCCGATGCTGAAAGTGTAAAAAATTGGAAGCTGTTTTACAAAGGTCAGGATAAGAAACACCCTACCTGACGTAGAAAAAAACAACGTAGAGAATGACGTCTTTTGGAAAATGAGCACCTTTAAAGATAATCATCGGATTTTCCAATTACTAAAATTGGCCAATTATCACTCAAATTGACAAACTTTACGATAGAGCTCAGGCCGCTTACTCAGGTTTGGCGATGAGTACACGGGGCGCTTTGACGGTTGCATGGTAAACGCCTAAAGCATTGACCTCGCGCTGCTCCAGCGAGGCCACAATCCCAGCGTGAAGGGCGAAGAAATGGTATTGAGTATTGTCGATCTTGGCGGGTCCGATACTACCATGGGTCGTGGATTTGATAAGCATGGCGTCAAACTGGCCAGCCGGGACGGTGATTTGGTAAGTGCCTAGAGAGACTGAGATCCCGTCCAGCCTTCCCGAGTGGACGAGATGGCCAGGTTCCTTCAGCTTGAAAATCTGGGCCTGCACGGTGAACTTGCGCTCGTCGCCTGCAGCCATGCCCTGGGTCAGGAAGGGCTTGGGCGGGTTGTAATGGATCGACACCCCTTCCTTGAAATCGTTGACCCCCGTCAAGACGATGCTGCCGTCCGCCTGCTCGGCGAACAGCAGTGCTTCACCGTCAGCGATCCTATACTCCCATACCCGTCCACCGCCTTGTCCTTCCTGCGTAATGAACCGGTGCGGCTCGTCCAGGCCGTGGCGCTCTCCGTTCAGCAAGCGAT
>NQJI01000135.1 GCA_002256705.1 Methylococcaceae bacterium NSM2-1 | reverse complement strand
ATTTGTCAGCGACTGTTGCCGAGAGTTTTTCTGCGCCGATCAGCATATCGCCACGGCTGATATCAATCTCGTCTTCCAGTGTCAAAGTCACGGCCATGGGTGGAAAAGCTTCGTCGAGGTCGCCATCATAGGTCACGATGGCTTTGATTTTGCTGCTTTTTCCCGAAGGCAAGGCGGTGATTTGGTCACCCTTGCGAAAGATGCCGGAAGCTACGGTGCCGCAGAAGCCGCGAAAATCCAGGTTGGGCCGGTTGACATACTGAACCGGGAAGCGGGCATCGTTAAAGTTGTGGTCGTTGGCGATTTCGACGTTATTGAGGGCTTCCATTAACGGTTCGCCGATAAACCAGGGCATATTCTCGCTACGATTCACGACATTATCCCCGTCCAGTGCGGACATCGGGATAAAACAGATGTCATGTATATCAAGTGTGTCTGTGAAGCGCAGGTAATCCTGTTTGATTTTGTTGAAGGTGGCTTCGCTGTAGTCAATCAGGTCCATTTTATTGACCGCAACGATGATGTGCTGAATCCCCAGTAAAGAGGCGATGAAGCTGTGCCGCTTGGTCTGGGTTTGTACGCCGTAACGGGCGTCGATCAGGATGATGGCCAAATCACAGGTTGAGGCACCTGTGGCCATGTTGCGGGTGTATTGCTCATGTCCCGGGGTATCGGCAATAATAAATTTGCGGGTGGACGTGGAAAAATAGCGATACGCCACATCAATGGTAATACCCTGTTCGCGTTCGGCTTGCAGGCCATCCACCAGTAATGCCAGGTCTATCTTGCCGGCACCGGTGGTACCTGATTTGACACTGTCCGCCTGCACCGCAGCCAGTTGATCTTCGTAGATCATTTTGGAATCGTGCAGCAAACGACCGATCAGTGTGCTTTTGCCGTCATCGACATTGCCGCAGGTTAAAAAACGCAATAATTCCTTGCGTTCATGTTGCGCTAAATAAGCATCAATATCGGTA
Organism: Methylococcaceae bacterium NSM2-1; assembly: GCA_002256705.1. Classification (GTDB taxonomy): domain Bacteria; phylum Pseudomonadota; class Gammaproteobacteria; order Methylococcales; family Methylomonadaceae; genus Methylobacter_C. The sequence continues at coordinate 3,591 of NQJI01000135.1, read as the reverse complement.
CTGATTAAATCGGATTGGTGGGACATATTGTTTCTCTGAATTCCTGTTATGAGTTGCAGTGATCGGGCCTTGTTAGAAGTCAATTCTGTTGACTTATCAGCATCGGCCCCTTCTCCCTCAGGGAGAAGGCCGGGATGAGGGTATAAAATTGAGCTTTTTTTCTTATTTTCATTTCCCCTCACCCAACCCTCTCCCTTTGGAGAGGGATTTGAACAACTTACGTTAACTAATTTGTTGTTAGAGTGTTGTTAGAAGTAACCTTCGCGCTTTTTCTGCTCCATGGAACCGGACTGGTCGTGATCAATCAACCGTCCCTGGCGTTCAGAGGTTGTGGTTAACAGCATTTCCTGAATGATTTCCGGCAGCGTGGTCGCATTAGATTCAACGGCACCGGTTAACGGGTAGCAGCCTAACGTGCGAAAACGCACCTTTTTCATTTCGACTTTTTCATCAGGGCCGATGGGCATGCGTTCATCATCAACCATGATTAACATGCCGTCGCGGTTAACGACAGGACGCTCCTTGGCAAAATATAACGGCACAATCGGAATGTTTTCCAGATGGATGTATTGCCAGATGTCCAGCTCTGTCCAGTTGGACAGCGGAAACACCCGAATGCTTTCGCCCTTGTCTATTTTGCCGTTGTAGATGTTCCATAATTCGGGACGCTGGTTTTTGGGATCCCAACGATGGTTTTTGTCGCGGAACGAATAAACCCGTTCCTTGGCGCGTGACTTTTCTTCGTCACGGCGTGCGCCGCCAAAAGCGGCGTCAAACTGGTATTTATCCAGCGCTTGCTTAAGCGCGTCCGTTTTCATGACATCCGTGTGTTTTTTACTGCCGTGGGTAAAAGGCCCGATGCCCTGATCAACGCCGTCCTCATTGATATAAATCAGCAACTCCAGACCCAGTTTTTTAACCATCTGGTCACGAAACTCAATCATTTCCCTGAACTTCCAGGTGGTATCGACGTGCATCAGGGGAAACGGCGGTTTGCCCGGATAGAATGCCTTCATGGTCAGATGTAACATGACGGCAGAATCCTTGCCGACGGAATACAACATGACAGGACGCTCAAATTCAGCCGCTACTTCACGAATGATATGAATGCTTTCAGCTTCCAGCTCTTTAAGGTGTGTTAGTTTATGATCAATCATTTGTGACCTACGGTTAGGTGATTCCGGGTGGAATATACCTGTGTTGTTATAAGGATTCAGACCTTCATAATATTTCAGGATGGGTTTTGTCCAAAGCTGTTCCTGCAGAGTGAATCGTCACAAGTGAAAATCTTTACCTGCCAGCACTTCTTTGACATAACCGGTTTTGATTACAAAGTCGCCAAATCGTTCACCCGGTTCCCGCTCATGGGCATACCGGTTAAGAATGGGGGTTAGTTCTGCAAGAATCTGTTCCTCGTTGATGTTCTCCCGGTACAGTTTATTCAGGCGTTGACCATAAAATCCTGCGCCCAGATACAGGTTGTACTTGCCCGGTGCTTTGCCGATAAAGCCTATTTCTCCAAGGGATGATCGTGCGCACCCGTTCGGGCAACCGGTCATACGGATAAGGATCGGATCGTTTTCAAGCCCGGCCTCTTTTATGACGACATCAAGCTTATCGAGCAGCGATGGAAGGTAACGTTCGCTTTCGGCCATGGCCAGGCCGCAGGTGGGAAAAGCCACGCAGGCCATGGCATTCAGCCGTAATCCGGTCTGCTGCCGGAAGTCCGCCAGTTGGTATTTTTTAAGCAGGGCATCAATAACCGGTTTCTTTTTGGGGCTTACCCTGCCAATGATCAAATTTTGATTAGCAGTGAGCCGGAAGTCGCCATCATGCACCTTGGCAATGTCACGAAGTCCTGTCATCATCGGATACTCTTCGGTGTCGAGGATGCGTCCATTTTGGATAAACAGCGTGTGATGCCAGGTGTCATCAGTGCCCTCGACCCATCCGTAACGGTCTCCGGAATGCTCAAAGGTAAAAGGACGGGGGGGTTCGATGCTCCACCCCAAGCGCTTGTTGAGTTCAAACTTTAACCAGTCGACACCCCGATCGTCGATGGTATATTTAAATCGCGCATGTTTGCGATTGGTTCGATCACCGAAATCGCGCTGAATCTTGACGATTTCCTCGGCGACCTGGAGCGTCTTGTTCTTGGGGCAGTAGCCAATCACATCGGCCAGGCGCGGGTAGGTATTTTCTTCACCGTGAGTCATGCTCAATCCGCCGCCAACAGTAACATTAAACCCGGCCAGACGATCATCTTCTGCGATAGCTATAAAGCCGAGGTCATTGGCAAATAGATCGACATCATTACTCGGCGGAATGGCTAGCGCTATTTTGAATTTGCGCGGCAGGTAGTGCTTGCCATAGATGGGTTCTTCATCCTGACGACTGGAAGACAGCAGTTCCTCGTCCAACCAGATTTCATGATAGGCGGTCGTCCGGGGCGTCAAATGCTCGTTGATGCGGCGGGCATATTCGTGGACTTCTTCATGCAGGCGCGATTGATACGGGTTGGGATTGCACATGACATTGCGATTCACGTCTCCGCATGCGGCTATCGTATCCAGCAATGCGCCATTAATTTCCGCGATAGTCTTCTTCAGGTCACGCTTGACTATACCGTGCAACTGGAAAGCCTGCCGCGTGGTCAGTCGAATGGTATGGTTGCACCAGGTGTTCGCGATGCGGTCTACTTCCAGCCACTGCGACGGCGTACACACACCGCCGGGTACCCGAATCCGAACCAGAAATTGATAGTGAGGCTCCAGTTTTTGCCTGCGGCGTTCGTCCCGCAAATCGCGGTCATCCTGCTGGTAAATACCGTGATACTTGGATAGTTGTGTATCATCCTCTGCAAGTGCTCCGGTTAATGGGTCCTGCAGACTCTTGACCAGAGTGCCGCGCAGATAATTGCTCGCATCCTTGATACGCTCAACTTCAACCCGTTTTTCCAATTCTTCTGGTGTTACATCGATCATCGAATAATCCTCATTTAATACACATCCCGTTGATAGCGTTTTTCCTTTTGGAGATTCGCAATATATTCCTCTTCATGGTTCATTTTTCTTTCAGAAGCCACAATTTTCAGTAAAGCCTCATGCACGTCGCGCGCCATCCGTTTTTCGTCGCCGCAGACATAAAGATAAGCGCCCTCCTGCAACCACGCGTACAGTTCCTTGCCATGTTCAGCCATCAAATGCTGAACATAGACCTTCTGTGTCTGATCGCGGGAGAAGGCGACATTCATACGGGTTAATACTCCGTTTTTCAAGTAACGCAGCCACTCAGTCTGATAGAGAAAATCGGTCTCGAAGTGTTGGTCGCCAAAAAACAACCAGTTTTTACCCGAAGCGCCTATGGCTTCACGCTCCTCGACAAAAGCACGGAATGGGGCGATGCCGGTACCCGGGCCAATCATGATGATCGGAGTGGAAGGATCGGCCGGAAGCTTGAAATTATTGTTGCGATCAATATAAACAGGGATAGTCGTTTCCTCGCCGATGCGATCTGCCAGAAAAGTCGAGCCTACCCCTTTACGGTTGCGACCATGCGACTGGTAACGCACGGCTGCTACGGTCAGATGCA
>NQJI01000134.1 GCA_002256705.1 Methylococcaceae bacterium NSM2-1 | reverse complement strand
GCTGACCCGGACCGCATGAAAGGCAGATTGTTAAGCAATGAAAAACTGGCTAAATATACCAGTTGGCGTGTGGGCGGACCTGCTGACCGGCTTTATATCCCGTTTGATCGGCAGGATCTGTGTGAGTTTATCGCTGCTTTGCCAGATTACGAGCCCGTGTTTTGGATGGGCTTGGGCAGTAATTTATTAGTCAGGGATGGCGGCATACGCGGCACGGTTATTAATACCAGGGGACGCTTGAAAGAATTGAAACTTGCCGAAGATGGCTCGATTTATGCCGAAGCGGGTGTTCCGTGTGCTCATGTGGCCCGTTTTTGTGCAGAACAAGGTTTGATTGGTGCTGAGTTCTTGGCAGGCATACCCGGAACAATGGGTGGTGCTTTAAAGATGAATGCCGGAGCATTTGGCGGAGAAACCTGGGGCATTGTTAAACAGGTAGAAATGATCGATGCCGCGGGCAAAATATCGCTTCGATATCCTTCTGATTTTAAAGTGAGCTACCGAGCTGTAAAAAGTTCTGAAAATGAATGGTTTCTGAGTTGCCGGTTACAATTACAGCAAGGTGATACTGCAGCAAGTCAGCAAAAAATAAAAGGTTTATTGGAAAAGCGGGCAAAAACACAGCCGACTAATCAGCCTAGTTGCGGGTCGGTATTTAAAAATCCGGAAGGTGATTATGCGGCAAGATTGATAGAACAAACAGGATTGAAAGGGGTTGCGATTGGTGGTGCTTGCGTATCGGAAAAACATGCCAATTTTATTGTAAATACTGGCAATGCTACCGCAGCTGATATCGAAGACTTAATTCACTTTGTTCAAAATAAAGTAAAGGAGCATCAAGGCGTGGAATTGCAGACTGAGGTTTGTATGGTAGGTGAAGCTGATAAGACGCGATTTGTCGCGTCTAACCCCGAAAAATTTGGGCGTGTTGCTGTATTAATGGGTGGATCGGCAGCAGAAAGAGCCGTTTCGCTAAGAAGTGGCGCCGCCGTTTATGACGCTTTAAAACGTAAAGGCGTGGATGCTGTTGCCATTGATGTAACGGGTAGCCCTATCGACGCTTTGAAGGGAATAAAAGTTGATCGGGTATTTAATATTATTCATGGACGCGGCGGTGAAGACGGTGTGCTTCAGGGTGTACTGCAGGTTATGGGTATTCCTTATACCGGCAGCGGGGTTATGGCCTCTGCATTAACGATGGATAAACTCAGAACCAAATTGTGTTGGCAGGGATACGGCCTGGTGACACCCAAATGGTGTTTATTGCAGGATGAATATGATCTTGATGCTTGTATTGAAAAACTGGGATTTCCAGTTATCGTCAAGCCTGCACAGGAGGGTTCCAGCATAGGCATGAGTAAGGCAAGCTCAAGGGATGAATTGCTGAAAGCGTTACAAGTAGCATTGGAATATCGCTGTGATGTCTATGCTGAAAGCTGGGTTACGGGTAATGAATATACGGTTGCGGTATTAAATGGCGAGGCATTACCCGTTATTCGTCTGGAAACCCCCAACGCATTTTATGATTACGAAGCAAAATACAACGCGACGACGACTCAATATCATTGTCCTTCCGGCTTGAATCAGGATCAGGAGATGTTTGTGAGAAACCTGGCGGTAACAGCCAGTAAAGTGGTTGGCGTAAAGGGATGGGCAAGAGTCGATGTATTTATTGATGTTTCCGGGCAGTATCAGTTGATTGAAATCAACACCGTGCCCGGCATGACCGATCACAGTCTGGTGCCGATGGCGGCCAAACAGGCGGGCATCGATTTTGAAGAATTGGTCTGGCGGGTGTTGGAAACCAGTCTAGGGTAATGAGCAATGTAGGCACTAAAACTTTGGTGATCGGATTGCTGTTAACGGGTCTGGTTGGAATAGTTGGGTATGAAGCAGTAACGAAGGGGCACATTCGGCCGTTACCTATTAAAAGCGCGTCTTTACCCGTTAAATATGTAAGAACTGAAGGAGTTTTTCAATACCTCAGTAAAAACGAGATAAAGACCATTTTACAGCCATTGGTGATGACCGGTTTTTTTGATGCGGACATGCAGGCGATACACTCAGCTGTTTCGACATTGCCATGGGTAGATACGGTGACGGTAAAACGCATATGGCCTGATGCGATTGACATAAAAGTACGCGAGAAAAAGCCATACGCGCGTTGGGGGGAAAGCAGCCTGATTACCGAGCGGGGCGTGATATTTACTCCAAAGAATATAGAACAGTTTCAGAACTTGACTGTAGTGACAGGACCTGAGCTACAACAAGTAAAAGTGCTGGAAATAATGAAGGGTATTAAAACAGCCCTGGCGGATCGGTCCATGGAATTGGCGGAGTTTAGTGTCAATGACCGGTGGGCATGGAAGATCAAGTTGGCGACTGGCCTGGAAATATTGTTGGGGCGCAATGAGCAATTAAAAAAATTACAGCGTTTTTTAAAAACGTTGGCAGTGTTAAAACAAGAGCAGGTTGATGCAATGGCAGTAGTTGATTTGAGATATCCCAATGGATATGCAGTTTCATGGAAGCCTGAAACCGCTGAGATTGATTGGAATGCCATTGCAAACCCCAATAATGAACATACAAGCACACGATAGGCGATACAGAGTAGATAAAATGGCAAAAAAAACAGAGCGTAATTTAATAGTCGGACTGGACATTGGTACGTCAAAGGTCGCGGCTATTGTTGGTGAGCTCACCAGTGATGGCAATATAGAGATAATAGGTATAGGTACTACGCCATCGCGCGGCCTTAAAAAAGGCGTTGTAGTTAATCTGGAATCGACTGTTCAATCCATACAGAAGGCAATTGAAGAAGCTGAATTGATGGCGGGTTGTCAGATTAAGTCAGTTTTTGCAGGTATTGCGGGCAGTCATATTAGAAGCCTTAATTCACATGGCATTGTGGCAATCAAGGATAAGGAAGTGACTCAGTATGATATAGACAGAGTTATTGATTCCGCGCGCGCGGTCGCCATTCCCGCTGACCAGAAAATTTTACATATTTTGCCACAGGAGTTTGTAATTGATCTTCAGGATGGGATTAAAGAGCCTATCGGGATGTCAGGTATTCGCCTGGAAGCCAAAGTACACATGGTCACCGGCAGCGTTAGCGCGTCCCAGAATATTATCAAATGTATCCGCCGCTGCGGGTTAGAGGTTGAGGATATAGTACTTGAGCAATTGGCATCCTGTAACTCTGTACTCACAGAAGATGAAAAGGAGTTAGGTGTTTGTTTAATTGATATTGGCGGAGGGACAACGGATATTGCCATTTTCGTCGATGGTGCAATCAAGCATACAGCAGTTATACCCATAGCCGGAGATCAGGTGACTAACGATATCGCTGTCGCCTTGCGCACACCAACGATAAACGCAGAAGAGATCAAACGAAAATATGCCTGTGCGTTAACGCAATTGGCGAATGTTGATGGTGCTATTGAAGTGCCAAGCATTGGTGATAGAGCGCCGCGCAAGATTTCAATGCAAAATTTGGCCGAAATTATAGAGCCGCGTTATGAAGAATTGATGCTGCTGGTACAGTCGGAACTCAGACGCAGTGGCAATGAAGAATTAATAGCAGCCGGGGTCGTATTGACAGGTGGTAGTTCAAAAGTAATGGGGTTAATTGAGCTGGCAGAGGAAATTTTCCACATGCCGGTACGTATGGGTGGGCCACAAAATGTTTCGGGGTTAACCGAGGTGGTGAGAAATCCCATTCACTCTACAGGAGTCGGCTTGTTAATGTATGGAAAAGACCATCAGAGCTTGGGCAGAAGCATTGATTCTGATGGTTTAGGTTGGTTTTCGAAAATGAAAAACTGGTTTCAGGGTAATTTTTAATAGTGTGTATTGTTTATTTAAGGGGCAGCGAAAATGAAATATGAATTGGTGGATACGTATAGTGAAACCGCCGTCATCAAGGTTATTGGTGTAGGCGGGGGTGGTGGCAATGCAGTTAATCATATGGTTGGCTGCCATATTGAAGGGGTTGAGTTTATCTGTGCAAATACCGATGCTCAGGCATTGAGAAAATTAAATGTTGATACAATAATCCAGCTAGGCATCGAATTAACAAAAGGTTTGGGTGCGGGTACAAATCCGGAAATTGGCAAACATGCCGCTGAAGAAAACAAAGAACGCATTAAGGAAGTTTTACAAGGCGCAGACATGGTTTTCCTGACTGCTGGCATGGGCGGAGGGACGGGGACTGGAGCGATTCCTGTTATTGCGCAAATTGCAAAAGAAATGGGTATCTTGACTGTCGCTGTAGTGACTAAACCCTTTCTGTTTGAAGGTAAAAAGAAGCAGGCTGTTGCAGAGCAGGGCATTATAGAGCTTGAAAAATTCGTGGATTCATTGATCACTATTCCTAATCAGAAATTATTGCCAGTGCTGGGTAATAATGTGTCCTTGATGAATGCATTTAAAGCGGCTAATGATGTGTTGCTGGATGCTGTGCAGGGTATTACCGAGCTTATTGTTCATCCTGGCATGATTAACGTCGATTAACATCGTGCACGGGAAGCAGCTGAAAAAGCAATTGCTTGTCCGTTGCTTGAGGACATCAATCTGCAAGGCGCACGCGGTATTCTGGTTAATATTTCTGCCGCTGATATGGGTGTTGCCGAATTTAATGAAGTTGGTAATATAGTTCACGAGTTCGCTTCAGAAGATGCCATTATCAAAATCGGCATGGCTATTGATCCGACCTTGGGTGATGAAATTAAAGTCACCGTTGTAGCTACCGGTATGGGCGCGCCTCCTGTGGCCGTTAAAGCACCGGTTAAAATGATGCAGAAACCGACTACAAGTAACGCCAATTATGATGAATTGGATAAGCCAACGGTCATGCGTCAGGGTGGTCAGAAGGAAAACAGGGAAACACGTTTTGGCGCTCAAAGTAAAAAAGAGATAGATTTGGATTATCTGGATATTCCGGCTTTTTTAAGACGGCAGGCGGATTAGTTTAGATACAAGATTCAAGCGTGACGGGATATTTACCCCGTCACGTTGTTTCCAAGTTTTAGATCGGGAATCCGATCTTGGAACCCGCTGCTTTCTGTATCCGGGGCGTTTTCCTTATCTCCACGCTTCATCCCGCACGGAATGCAATACCCACAATAGAATTCCCCCAAGACAGTAAGAACAACACATCCTTGCAACGATGTTGCTAGCAACATTATCTGTGGCAAAAAAAGTCATATTTACTTACAATGTTCTGTTAAATAACTACCTTTCAGTAACCCTATCAGTACAAACAGTCCTGCTTCTTAGTGACCTGTTTGCACAGACGTGAGCTAATCAAACATAAGCATTATGGAACAAAATAACCTTGCCCTTGGAATTCCCGGTTTTACTTACGCCGATTTATACAATGCCGCACGTCTAAAAGATTTGCTGGATGTGTTTGATGCGTCGGTTAAGCACCACGATGTCGAGCTTTTTGATAAATTTGCCGCTTATCGGCAAAGCCAGGGTGATGGACTGAAACCGGAGGAGATTTCTGATTTGCTGGTGAACATGGGGCCTTATGTTGGGCAGTTTGTGGCAAAGCTGTTCAATGTGTCTGAGCAGCATCAAGCGCAAAGTGTCAAAATCAAGGATGAAATCAATACGATTTTTGATTATAAGAATGAAGTGGTGGAAAAGCTGGCAGTGGTCTTTAAAGGCCAGGATACCGGTGACTGGAATATTCCTTCCATCCTGAATCGTTTTGATTTGCTGATTGAGGCAGGTTTCCCCGAAGCCAATCAGGACGATGACCCTGAGCACCGCGTTGCGCGCGTCGGCGCTACTATTGGACTATTGTCTGGCCATTACAAGCTGATTGCCAAAGGCAAAGACAGTGACTACGAAAATGCGGATGAGCAAGTCTCTGCATTACGCACTAAACTTGCCGCGCATGAACTGGCGGCGACTGAATTCAGCGAAATTATCAATGCACCGGATGCCGCCGAATTTATAAGCGGCTTGATGGACGTAGTGCAACGCTGGAGCTTTATCGCCCAACAAGATAACGATGTGGTTGCCGACTGGCTGAGTTTCAAATTACCCGGAAAACGTGATTTTGATAATCTGGTTGAACACGACACCGTAGACCGTGGCGAATTCACCGCCTGGATGGGCGAGCAGGAACATCGCCGCCGCCGTGATGGCTTTAAATTGACCGACCCGCGTTTTAATCAACGGCAGGTGTTATCAGAAGTTAATCATTGCATCTATTGCCACGAACGCGATACCGATTCGTGTTCCAAAGGCATGCGTAACAAGAAAACCAATACGTTTAAAGTTGACCCGCTGGGTGTGACGACTATCGGCTGTCCGCTGGATGAAAAAATCTCGGAAATGCACCTGGTCAAGCGCAATGGAGACAATATTGGCGCGTTGGCGATTATCATCATCGACAATCCGATGTGTCCGGGGACCGGGCATCGTATTTGTAATGAGTGCATGAAAGGTTGTATTTATCAAAAAACTGATCCTGTCAACATTCCGCAGATTGAAACTAATGTGCTGACCGATGTGTTGTTCATGCCTTACGGTTTTGAAATATACAGTTTATTGACTCGTTGGAATCCGTTAAACGCCAAGCGTCCTTATATGCTGCCTTACAACGGTAAAAATGCGCTGGTTGTAGGTTTGGGCCCTGCGGGTTATACCATGAGCCATTATTTATTGAATGAAGGCTTTGGTGTTGCGGGTATTGATGGATTAAAACTGGAGCCTCTGCCTGTAGAATTGACCGGTAATAGCGAAAATCTGCCGATGCCGATTGTCGATTTTAAAGACCTCTACGAAGATCTGGATAAACGTATTCTGGCAGGTTTCGGCGGTGTGGCTGAATATGGAATTACCGTGCGCTGGGACAAAAACTTTCTTAAAGTTATCTATCTGACGCTGCAACGGCGTGAAGCATTTCGCGCCTATGGCGGCATTCGTTTTGGCGGCACGATCACCATTGAAGATGCATGGAAGATGGGCTTTGACCATATTTGTATCGCGTCGGGTGCGGGTAAGCCAACCGTTATTGACCTGAAAAACAATCTGATGCGCGGCATACGCAAAGCCTCGGATTTTCTGATGGCGCTGCAATTGACTGGCGCGGCCAAGTCGTCTTCAATGGCGAATTTGCAAGTGCGTTTGCCTGCGGGTGTTATCGGCGGCGGTTTGACGGCTATCGATACCGCAACCGAATTGATGGCGTATTATCCTGCGCAAGTTGAAAAAATTCTGCATCGCTATGAAACGCTGGTCAATGTTTATGGCGAGCAGACCGTCCGTAACCGTTACGATAAGGAAGAAACGATTATTCTGGATGAATTTTTGGAGCACGGCAAAGCCATACATGCAGAACGCCAACGCGCCGAAGCCGCTGGCGAACAGCCGCATTTTCAACCCTTGGTGGAATCGTGGGGTGGCGTGACGCTGTTCTACCGCAAAGGCATGAAAGATGCCCCCGCGTATCGCCAAAACCACGAAGAAATTAACGAGGCGTTGGAAGAAGGCATCGCCTTGGCGGAAGGCATGAGTCCACTCGGTGCAGATGCGGATGAATACGGACATTTAAACGCCGTGGAGTTTGAAAAGCTGGTGTTGGAAAACGGGCGTTGGAAAAGTTCCGGGCAAGTCATTAAAGTGCCGTTGCGCAGTTTGTATATTGCGGCGGGCACCTCGCCCAATACGATTTATCAAAGCGAATACCCCGACACGTTTGTCATGGATAAATGGTTTTTTCAACGCTATGAACCCGAATGGACAAACGACGCAGTCGAATTAGTGCCTATGGCTGATGAAGCTTTCCCCAAACTGGGTAAACCGGCTCCGCTCACGTCCTATCAAAAAGACGGCAAATTTATCAGTTTTTACGGCGATAACCATCCTGTCTATGCCGGTAATGTCGTAAAAGCCATGGCAAGCGCGAAAAATGGCTACCCGTATGTGGTTAAATTATTTGAGCAAGAATTGGCTAATTTGAATCCCGCGCAACAGCCGGAACGGGATGCCGCATTGAAAGCTTTGTTTGCTCGCCTGGATGCCGCTTTTATCGCCACTATCGTCGCCATCAACCGGCTGACACCAACGATTATCGAAGTGGTTGTTAAAGCGCCGATGCAAGCTGAAAAATTCCATCCTGGGCAATTTTATCGTGTGCAGAACTATGAAGCTCTTTCGCCAACTGTTGAAGGTACCGTGTTAGTTGCTGAAGGATTAGCGTTGACAGGCGCCGAAGTGGATAAAGAAAAAGGCACGATTTCCCTGATTGCATTGGAAATGGGCTCATCTTCGCGACTTTGTGCGACCTGGAAAGTCGGCGACCCTCTGGTCATCATGGGTGTAACCGGCGCACCGACCGAAATTCCCAAACCGTGCTGCTGCTCGGTGGCGGCTTGGGCAATGCGGTACTGTTCTCCATCGGAAAAGCACTGCGTGCTGCCGGTAACCGCGTGATTTATTTTGCGGGGTATAAATACAAGCAAGATTTATTCAAAGTTGAAGATATTGAAGCCGCATCGGATATTATCATCTGGTCGGTCGATAAAGGCCCGGATGTGGTCGCCATTCAGCCTACTCGCCCGCAGGATAAAACCTTTGTCGGCAACATCCTGGAGTGCATGCTCGCTTACGCAAACGGTGAGTTAGGTGACCAACCCATTCCGCTCGCGGATGTTGATCATCTCATCGTCATCGGTTCAGACCGCATGATGGCGGCGGTCAAGGAGGCGCGATTCAATGTCCTGAAGCCATATCTGACCAAAGTACAACACGCGATCGGCTCCATCAACTCGCCGATGCAGTGCATGATGAAAGGCATCTGTGCCCAGTGTATGTGCAAACATGTCGATGCGGATACGGGCAAGGAATACTTTGTTTATTCCTGCAACAACCAGGACCAGGATTTGGATAAAGTGGATTTCCCGCATCTGAATGCGCGCTTGCGGCAAAATACGGTTCAGGAAAAATTATCCAATCTTTGGCTGGATTATTTGCTGATGAAGCAGAAGTCGGGAGAAGTTGCGTAGGTTGGGTTAGGCGATAGCCGTAACCCAACTTATCGAATTGGCAAATGTTGGGTTACGCTATCGCTAACCCAACTTATGCACTAACAATTAGGTGATCTTTGCTTTTACGGCCGAGATTATTGAATGGATGGGATTTGAAATTTGTATGTCAACAAGTGATGCAGAATGTCAGACATAGATCTAATTGCTTACATCGACCCCGAACTGAAAGGGAGTTTGATTTTAAGACGGTATCTTGATCTCCCAAAGTTTGTCGATTTTTTGCGAACAGGTGAATTATTTCTTGGACAGGCTTCATGTTTTGATGATCCCTTAGAAGGTACTTTTCCAGAGTCGTTCCGTCGACACCTCCGAAAATTGCCTGATTTTATTGGTCGACATGGTGGTCCTACAAAGTGGGAAAGTAGCAATAAAGAAAATACCTATTTAAGCTGTTGGACCCATGGTGCAAAGATAACATGGCCCTTTGGAAGTTATATGGACGTAGCAATGAGTCTGTCGCGATTACAACCTCCATTGAATGTTTGACATTTGTTGCACCAAGTTGGGGAAAATTCGGAAGGGTAGATATTAAAAAAGTGAGGTACATTAACCACGCAGGAAAATTACCCAACGGTGTTTATGCGCTTGATGATAGCTTATTTGGACTTAAGCACCAAGCGTACACTTTCGAAAAAGAAATCCGAATTGTTGTAACACGCGCAGCCGGGTAGGGTACGCTTCGCGTACCTTTAATTGAATTTGGGTTGGTGTTTGAAAAATGGTACACGATGCATATTCTGCCTTACTGGTTGAAAAGATGACTTTGGAAGAATACTAATGCCTACGATTTCCATGTTTTACGGAATTCTAATCAAAATGTTTTTTGATGA
>NQJI01000133.1 GCA_002256705.1 Methylococcaceae bacterium NSM2-1 | reverse complement strand
CGCGCAATAGCCGCAAGGCTGACAAGCTTTATGCAGCTATTGATGCGCCTACGTTTTATTCAAATCCGGTCGATCCATCCGTTCGGTTACGTATGAATGTGCCATTTCTTCTGGCAAAAACTGAGCTTGAGAAAGACTTTTTAGCTCAGGCGAAATGGCATGGTTTAGTGAATCTGGAAGGGCATCGTTCGGTTGGGACTGCGTGCCAGCCTCTATAACGCAATGACCGAAGAAGGCGTGGATACGTTAGTCGCATTCATGCATGAATTTGAACGAAAGCAAGGATAAACAGCCAAATAGTGTGGGCAGGCTTTTGGTCCACCGGTTACACTACAAAAATATGCACTCATCAATATGGTGGCCAGAAAAGCTTTACCCGTCTTGGCTGATGAGTCGAATATAAGACATTTTTTACGCCAATATTTCCAAAAGCATGATGGCTTTAGGTATTCAATTCAGATTGGCGCCGACTGCTTCAGTGCATTCAGGAGCCATTGTTGGTTGATCTCGAACCGCGTATTTCCGACTAGGCTTGATCAACTCCAATTCAAGGTCGAGTCGTTCACCGGTATAAAACGATGCATCTTGTGTTCACTAAAACAGATATAATTATCGAATAATATCGTTTTATTAAAATGATGGTTTGATTTAATCTCTGCTAAAAATAGCTTGGTAGGAGGCATTCCATGTGCCACTCAACACAAACAGCAGGGCATAAAAAACAGGATATGAAACTTAACGGATGATTTTTAGTAACTATGTCATAAATGCTGTGTAATATACCTTGCTTGATCTTTTAGCCTGAGCGAAAGCTCATGAACTTGTAATCTGCAAGACTATCGTTTTTGCGTGCCCGTCTCTATAAGGTAATGACTGAAGCAGCCGTGGATGCGTTAATCGCATTTATGGATGAATTTGAACGAAAAATAAGGAAAACATATGTTTAAAATTTTGACCTACAACAATATTTCACGGGCTGGACTGGACAGGCTTCCAGGCGAGCGCTACGAAGTTGGATCGCAAATCGATAACCCCGATGCCATTTTGCTGCGTTCTTACAACCTGCACAACCAGCCGATTCCCGAATCGGTCAAGGCCGTCGGCCGTGCAGGAGCAGGGGTCAACAATATTCCCGTTGCAGAATATACGAAGCGTGGGATTCCGGTATTCAATGCGCCGGGCGCCAATTCAAATGCAGTGGCAGAACTGGCTATCGCAGGAATGCTACTGGCCTCGCGTAACATTCCTGCTGCATTAAATTTCATCCACGGACTGGAAGGAGACGAGGAGAGCATCAACGATCAAATTGAGAAGAACAAGAAACATTTCGCCGGTTTTGAGGTATCCGGCAAGACCTTGGGGGTTTTGGGATTGGGCGCGATCGGGGTAAAAGTAGCCAATTCTGCTGCCGCGTTGGGTTTAAAAACAATCGGATTCGATCCTTTTATGTCGTTGGAGAGCGCCTGGAAACTTAATTCATCCACAGTACCAGCAGCCAATATAGATGATCTGGTTTCTCGTGCGGATTTTATCAGTCTGCATATCCCGTTGAATGATAAGACCAGGAATTTGTTCAGCAAAGACCATATAGAACGCATAAAGAAGGGCTCGACATTGCTCAATTTTTCCCGGGCGGGTGTAGTGGATGAAGCGGCTGTCCTGACGGCTTTGGACTCAGGCGCTCTACATGCCTATGTCTGTGATTTTCCAACGCCGGCCTTGATAAAACATCCCCGGGCTATCGTACTGCCTCACCTGGGAGCGTCCACGGAAGAAGCCGAAGACAATTGTGCCGCAATGGTGGCAAATCAGGTGCGTGAATTTTTGGAACATGGTTCCATTAGGCATTCGGTAAATTTCCCGGAAGTCGCTGTTACTCCCTGTGGGGAGGGTGTGCGTCTTGGCATCGCAAACCAGAATGTGCCTAATGTAGTCGGCCAGATTTCATCCGCTTTGGGTGAAGCCGGTCTCAATATACTGGATCTGCTGAATAAGTCGCGTGGCGACTATGCCTATACGCTGGTGGATATTCATACCGATGCCCCCCCCGAAATACTCGAACGTATACGCTCTATTGATGGCGTATTGTCTGTCCGCGTAATTTGATTTCATGAGAGCTGAATCAAATCGGTAAAACGCTAAAATTTAGCAATAATGCCTAATGTAGAATCGATAGACCGATTTAAAAAAACCGCTTTACCCGCTTGACAAAAAATAACGTGTAGAGTAATTTATTTGGATATCGCAAGCTGACCGGACCACCGGAAGCCAGTGAGCCCGAAAGGGCCACTGGCTTTTTTTTGGCCAAAAATCTGGTTACATCAATCAGTTTAGCGATTAAATCACAGGAGACTGTTATGTCACATTGGTACGAAGACAATTCTCACTCCATAGGAAACACACCACTGGTGCGGCTCAATCGCATCACCGATGGAGCGCCTGCCACCTTGCTGGCAAAAATTGAAGGGCGTAATCCCGCTTATTCGGTTAAATGCCGGATTGGTGCGGCGATGATATGGGATGCCGAGCAACGTGGATTGCTCCGCCCTGGCAAGGAACTCGTTGAGCCTACCAGCGGTAACACCGGCATTGCGCTGGCGTTTGTTGCAGCGGCGCGAGGGACGCCATTGACGTTAACAATGCCGGAAACCATGAGTCTGGAACGCCGCAAGTTGTTGATTGCTTATGGCGCCAAACTGGTATTGACGGAAGGCGCCAAGGGCATGAGTGGTGCCATCGCTAAAGCCGAAGAAATTGCCGCGTCCGATCCTGATCGTTATGTATTGCTGCAGCAGTTTAAAAATCCGGCAAATCCGGCTATTCATGAGCAGACCACCGGGCCTGAAATCTGGAACGATACCGATGGCGCTATTGATATTTTGGTATCAGGTGTTGGCACCGGAGGAACGATTACCGGCGTTTCCCGTTATATCAAACAGAGGCAAGGCAAGGCTATTGTTTCAATTGCCGTGGAACCCTCTGCGAGTCCGGTACTGACTCAGTATCGCGCTGGTGAACCACTAAAACCGGGGCCGCATAAAATTCAGGGCATAGGCGCGGGTTTTGTCCCGACTGTGCTCGACCTTGCTTTGATTGATGAAATCGAACAAGTCAGTAACGAAGAAGCCATCGATTACGCGCGCCGTCTTGCCAGGGAAGAAGGGATACTTTCCGGCATTTCCTGTGGCGCAGCCGTCGCCGTGGCGGTACGTGTTGCCAAGCGCGCTGAAAATGCAGGTAAAACCATCGTCGTTGTGTTGCCGGATTCCGGTGAACGGTATTTAAGTTCGCCACTGTTCGAAGGAATTTTCGATGCAACAGGTTTAGCTGCATGAATGATACGACCTATCTAAACGGCAAGTATGATTGGGGCATCGATGAGATCGTTGCCCAATTGAGTGATCTGCGCGTGCAATCGCTGGAAACTCGAAGCCGGCGCGATAAACCACCCAAACTGCCATCACGAAAAGAGCTACAGTTAATTTTGGATGGCCTGGGCGCGGTATTGTTTCCAAATCGTTTGGGGCTGCCCGATCTTAATGACGAAGGTATCGATTACTTTGTGGGTCACACCCTCGAAACCTTGCTACGCAAGCTTTACAAGCAAATAAGCCGCGAACTTCATTTTAATTCCGGGCATCAGGGTGTCCATATAGCAGATCATGAGCGGGCTATTATCATTGCCCGCCAGTTTGCCGCGCAGTTGCCCGCTGTAAGAAGGCTGCTTGATAGCGATATTCAGGCAGCATACGAAGGCGACCCCGCGGCAAGTAGTCCTGACGAAGTACTGGTTTGTTATCCGGGCATTACCGCAATTATTCATCACCGGCTTGCACATATTCTTTATCAGTTA
The DNA here is from genome assembly GCA_002256705.1 of Methylococcaceae bacterium NSM2-1. Lineage (GTDB taxonomy): Bacteria > Pseudomonadota > Gammaproteobacteria > Methylococcales > Methylomonadaceae > Methylobacter_C. The sequence goes on along the minus strand of NQJI01000133.1, from coordinate 746 downwards.
GGCGCGCCGCTGGTTGCCCGCATTATCTCCGAGATTGCTCACTCCGCCACGGGAATAGATATTCATCCCGGCGCACAAATCGGAGATAGTTTTTTTATCGACCACGGCACCGGTGTGGTCATCGGCGAAACGGCGGTTATCGGACGGCATGTCCGCGTGTATCAGGCCGTTACCCTGGGTGCCAAACGTTTCCTAAAGGATGATAACGGTGTGCTTGTCAAAGGGAATGTACGGCATCCTATCGTTGAAGATGATGTCGTCATTTATGCGGGCGCTACGATCCTGGGCCGCATCACCATTGGTCGCGGCTCGATCATCGGCGGCAACGTCTGGCTTACCCATAGCGTGCCCCCTGACAGCAATATCACTCAGGCGCATGTGCGTAGTGAATTGTTCCACGGCGGAGCCGGAATATGAATTTTCTGATTCCCGAAGTTTTTGTCCGGGAGATTAAGAACCGGAAGCTCCAGCTTCCAAATACCGGAAGACGGAGCTTCCAAATTATTAGTTTCCGACCTGGAGATTGGAAATAAAGTTTTTGCATATCAAAAACCCGATTTTTTTACATCTCCTCTCCCTAGCCCTCTCTATCTGGAGAGAGAACCAAGATGCCGGCAATGAAGTACGATGAGCATAAATTAACTAAATTACATTAACTACTATAGGAATAAAGTCATGACCGATATCCATGAAGGCCAAGCCCATACCGCATTAGGCGATGTCGCCGCGCGTACATTAGCGAATGC
>NQJI01000132.1 GCA_002256705.1 Methylococcaceae bacterium NSM2-1 | reverse complement strand
CAAAGGAGTACTGCCCAACGGCTATACGAATGTCTCCAAGTAGAGGGTTATTGTGGCTCTTATACTGTCGTACAATGCTATGTAATATATAAAGAGTACCAACGAGGTAGCCGGATGCAATCGCGTCATTCAGGTAATTTTACTTGTGAAGACCAAGATGGAGACGAGCAAACGGTAACTTGGGGTAATTCTTTTGGCGAAGATGGAGTCGAGCCTGGACCGGTAAAATATGCTGACTATGGCTTTTCTCATAGCTGCGAAGATGTTTATCAGTGGGATTACATCCGATGGTATCAGGAAGTTCGCCAGCATGATGTCATAGGTCCTTATGGACCGTATGACAATTACCGGATGTGGTTACTCGTCCCTGGACAAGAATATGACGAGTATGTCCTTACGATGTATGAATGGAGCCCCCTTGATTATCTCCCAGCAGCTATAGCGTGGGTGGTCTCCCAGACGGTTATTATGCTTACCTTGCGGATAAAGACACAAGAGATCTAGCCTCAATGGCTTTCCAATATTGCACAGGGCCTCGAGGTCATACGATAGTGATAGAGGAAATGTTTAAGGATCGACCATAATACCCTTTGGAGCAGGTCAGTTAAGATGAATATCCGGCAAAACTAGACACTTCGTATTGCAAGGTCTATTGATCAATAAAACCCGCTAAGGCCCTCGTATTGGCGAGTTTTTTTTATGCTTGTAAAACTGTATCAAGCAAAACGATGCGGACTGTCTAATATTTGATCGATCATTCTTTCGATGCAGTATTTTTCGAAATATTTAGATATGATTTTTCAGCCCAATTTATGGCTTCGGCTCTCGCTTGTTTTAAATTGTTTACAACTTCTTTTTCGTTAAGTTTTTTCATATATTGATGCATTTTTAACCGGTCTTTTGAAAATCTATAGGAATTAGCAAAACAAGCTACCGCCTTACTTACGTCGCCCTTTACTCCGAATACTTCGCCTAAATTTTCCCATGCTGTTGCACGGTCAGGGGACATGGTTAAAGCAATAATTATGGTTTGTTGAGCCGAATCCAATTTACCTTGTTTTAAATATGAAAAGCCTAAGTTATTAACAATTTCAATATCAGACTTGGCTAATTTGTTGGCTTCTTCAAACATTTTTACCGCATTATTAAAATCACCCTCTTTAAGTGACACTAAACCTTTAGCGTTAATCGTCCTCGCCGCCTTCTTGTTACCTTTTGCTGGTCCAGGTAAGCTTTCTATTTGAAGTTTTGTTAGTTGTATTTCTGATTCGTGACTTGAGCCACCATCAATCAAGGCATATTCAAGCATGCGCATAACCATCATTTGTGGTGTATCTACTGACGAAATATTTTTGGTTTTATCAAGCGCAGGCTCTTTCTGTCCAGGTAGTTCCTGGATTGCAGACGGTCGCGGCATTGTTTGCACTAATGACTGTTGCGACGGTGTCGAGGCCTCCTTCGCTGGTAATACCATTAGCTTGGGCTGCTCCGATGAGGATTGTGTTGCATTAGTATCCTGAACTACCTTACTCACATCAGCTTCCATATTTCTGCTTATTCCGGCGATTTCAGTGTACCGATCGTCTGCTCTTTCATGTCTTGTAAAAATGTATATACACAAGAAAATAAGCAACGCCAAGACGACGGCACCCACAAGACGATTGTTATTTTCAATATCCCCAGGATTTTCAATCCCACAATAGGGGCAAGATTTGGCTTCTGTTGAAACCTCTTGTTTACATTCTTTGCAGTCAGTTAATGGCATTGGCTTCCCTTCATAAATAATTGCTGATGGGTTTCTTTTAGAATTCTTTACAGTTTGATTGAGTGAGCTAATTTTTAGCGAGGCAAACATCGTATATCCTGTGTTGCCAAGTAGTATGAAGGCTTCCTTGTTAGAAAAAACGTTAAACTGAAAACTATTCCAAAACGGCGAACCCTTAGGAGCCCTCTCATGTGATCGTGAGGTTATGGTGCATTAGCCCCAAGATGCCCACGATGATCAAATACACAGCCACGAAATAATTTAGAAACCTCGGCACCAGCAAAATTAATATACCTATCACAATTGCCAATATGGGTTCGATCGCGATATTCATATTCATGGTAGTTCTCCTTAAAGTACGTTAAAAAGTTTAGCGGCAAGATCGGATGTTATTTATATGCTATCGCACTTGGCCACTGTCGGCCAGTTCCTGTCAGTGATGACACTCCGAAATAGTTATTGTGGCTGTCAGGTATGTTATCGATTGAAGACGTTCGGGAAAACATATGCGTTGCTGGATCGTCAAGTCGTCTATAATTACGAATAACACCTGTCAATCCTGCATAAAGGCGATTCCAGTGCCGGTTTGCTGACAAATTTTGAAGCTCTTTTTTGGTAAATCTGGTAAATTTTCCACTAGCACAACCACCGTTATTTTTCTGGGAAGTCATCATGCGAGTATTAAAAAAACAATTAAAACACAATCTGGCTTTGTTTCTTTTTAGCAGTCTGCTTTCTGCTATTCCTGCAATGGCAGCAACAGACCTCGAGGCTCAAGAAAGTTTTGCCAGAGCGCTTGCAAAAAGCCACCAGAAGGAAACAGATCACGCAGCACATGAAAACCATACCGATAAAAGTCTGGAATTTCATGGTGTTTTCTACGGCTTTCTCCCTTGCAACGATTGCAATGGGATTAAAACAACGCTGTCTTTAAAACAAAATAACAATTATCTGTTGGTGACTCAATACGCAAAAGAGTCCTCAAGGGAGTTTTATGAAAAAGGGAAATATAGCTGGAATGATGAAAATCATACCGTTGTTTTAACTCCAAGAAAGGGAGGGACAAGTACACGGCGCTATCATATTGAAAATGAAGGGACGCTCATTCAGCTTAATGATGATGGAACAAGAAAGACCGATGAGGCGGGTCGCTATGTTTTGCAAAGAAGCGATACGGTAAAGTCGCGAGAGATACATATTCACTAACGTATAACAAGCTCGAAAACAATGGGAAGCTCCAACTGATCTGCTTTAATACAAACCGCCTCTTGGCAAAAGCAAAAGCGGTTTTTATTGTCGAAACAGGATATCGAACACTGTAAGGTTTCTGTCGCAAAGTTAGTTAAGGTGTCTTTGACGACAATATCATTATACAGTGTTTCCAATATCTGCTCCTGACCGAGAGCGCAGATTCGTCGATGAAGCCGACTGTCCGGCTGACTCTTCTTAGCAGATATTCAATGACCAGGAGTTTGTCGGTTTTTCTGACTTCCAATATTTATTGAGTTAGATTAGTGTAGGATTAACAATTACGGGAAAGGCGGCAAACTCATTAACAAGCACTTTAACAATATTAACCGAAACGAGCCTATCAGCTTGCCAGGAAATTGCTGGGATTGGGTTGATGAAAACAGTCTGGCTCGTTTTGTGGTAGAGATTATGGAGCAACTGGACACCCGTGCGATAGAATAGAACTATGATTGATACATTTTCGACAATGCAAATACCTTAATGTCAAGACCTGACAGCGTCACCCAACAAGTAAGCGAGGCCATTGATGCCATCTACCGCTCCCACTCTCGCCAAGTATTTGCCACGCTCATTCGCTTGCTTGGTGATTTTGATGTTGCCGAAGAAGCGTTACATGACGCGTTTAAGGCAGCTCTGGAGCAATGGCCGCACGATGGCATTCCGGCCAATCCGCGGTCTTGGCTGGTTTCGGCTGGACGCTTCAAAGGAATCGATATCATCCGTCGCCGTACACGATTTGAGCCATTGCCGGACAAAATTGAAGAGCGACTGGCAGCTGATGTTAGTGATGAGTTGGATGGAGAAGGAATTGAAGATGACCGTCTTAGGCTGATCTTTACCTGCTGCCATCCGGCCTTGCCGTCAGAAGCGCAAGTGGCATTGACTTTGCGTGAAGTGTGCGGCCTAACGACCGAAGAGATCGCCAGTGCTTTCTTGGTTTCTGTCCCCACACTGGCACAGCGCATTGTTCGAGCCAAAACAAAAATACGTGATGCAAGTATTCCTTATCAAGTACCTACACAGGACATGCTGCCTGATCGAGTGGACAGCGTTTTAAGAGTGGTCTATCTGATCTTTAATGAAGGCTACTTCGCCTCATCGGGTGGTTCCCTGACCCGCCCAGAGCTTTCGGAAGAGGCGATACGCTTGGGTCGCCTGTTGGTTGAACTGTTGCCCGAGAATGATGCAGTAGGGCTTCTGGCCTTGATGTTGCTCCAGGAATCACGGCGAGCTGCGCGTAGCCTACCATCTGGCGACTTGGTGCTATTGGATGAACAGGACCGTACGCTTTGGAACCGGCATTACATTGCAGAAGGCTCAGCATTGGTGGAACAAGCCTTGTCATCGGGACGATTCGACTCGTACACACTACAAGCCGCGATCGCCGCCGTCCATGCCAATTCCCCCAGTGCTGAAGCAACAGATTGGGCTGAGATTGTTGGACTGTACGATATTGTACTAAACATCAATCCCTCCCCGGTTATCGAACTGAACCGTGCCGTCGCGGTGGCAATGAGAGATGGACCTTTATCGGGTCTTGATCTTGTCGATGCAATCCTGGCAAGGGGCGAACTCACAGATTACCACCTGGCACACTCCACCCGGGCAGACTTGTACCGGCGAATCGGGAAAACAGCCGAAGCAAGAGCATC
>NQJI01000131.1 GCA_002256705.1 Methylococcaceae bacterium NSM2-1 | reverse complement strand
ATTGGATAGTAAAGCTCATTACAATTTTAGAGGTAATGCTGGCGAGATTCTGCCTGCTATGCTCCATTCCTTAGCAGACTTTTTTTAATTTTTCCGATTGATTTTGCTGCTAAATTTGGCCTGGATTCAAGGGGCACTTGACCATAATAAAGGGCAGTTAATGGCAACATGTGATAAACAATGCAACAGGCCAACATATTGATTATATTGTTATTGTTTGTTGTGGAGTTTTATGGATTATTTATTTTATTCACCACTTTAAATACGATGGTCATGCGTTATTATCGATATTCCAATTCTCAGCAAACTTTTCAAAAAAGCTGTTTGACCATGGCAATACTGTAACAACTAAGGCCTGGTAACACCGGCTTTTTTGTAGCGAAAACAGAGCAAATGATTTTATGGCGGTAGATTGAAAAAACTAAATTAATAAAGCCTTTGATAATGAGCCTTACAGAGGTTTTTGTGATAGAGGCCGCTCTGACAATTCATTTACATCCTTAATCCTGGAAAACTTTTTTGCATCGAATGTGTCCTAATAAAATTTAATTAGAGATTTAACAAACTAAAGGTTTTAAGGATTGGATTATGAATGATTTTGAATATGATTTTACAGCAGCATACGATTTTACAGCTGCAGCCTACGAGGTAGAAATTATACGGTTATGGGACTCCTTACCCGACCATGTAAAAACAATTAGTTTACTTCAAAAAGTTAAACGAATTGCCGAGTCTGAATACTTGCAAATAGTCAGCAAATTGCCAGTGCATGGTGACCAAGGGAATCCAGCATAGGCATTTGTTTGGGTGGCTAAGTAATCACAGTGTAATACTTTAAAAATCAAGGCAAGGTAACACCGGTTTTTTTGTGGCAAAAAAATATCGAACCAATTCCCCCTAACTTGCCTCCTTTTTTTTGAGGTGAAATAGTAATACTACCCCGAATTGCTGCGATTCAGACCGTAATTAAAAGCGAGGTAAAAGCTGTGGATAATCAACTAATCGACGAAGCACTAGGCCTATACAATTACTTGAGACTACATGTTTACAAAGAAATCATTTATACAGACGATAGAGAGCGAGTGGATAAATTGGTTCTTCGAGCGTTTTACCGTTTTGAGCGGAGAAAACTATTGAAAAACCGCCACAAATTTAATCCTTCACGCAATCCCACTCGCGCGAGTGATTGGGATAACGAAATAATCTAAAGCTGAGTAGCACCGACTTTTTTGTGCCTAAAATTCAGGCAAGCATTGCGGTGGTTTTGTGCATAACAAAAATAAAAAGGGGACTGGAAAGATGTATAGGCTTTTTTGGCAAAAAGACAGAGTCACAACTTAAAAACGCAGTAATTTTACAGTAGTTTTTTATTTTAATTTTTTAGGCCTTTATTATAAAGGTCTGTAGCATTAATTCGAGTCCTCTTCTCGTACCATAATTCCAGCAACATCCTCTGGTGGAACTAAAATCGACAGGCTTCCATGGCATTGCGTCTTTTTTTTTAATCCACTGATTGACCCGCTACCTAATCCTGATCAATCATAAAAGCCACGCTCCGGCATGATTTCTGTGAACTTGTTTCACCGCTATTAGAAATATCAGCTTTATCCTGTTCTCCTTGCTCTATGAAGTCGCATACTGCTCATCGCAAGCTTAGCGTTTTTCGCCAGGCAATCTGGAGCATCGTTCCCCTAACTTTTACAAAATATCTCCCGTCAATGTGTCCTAACGATACTTTGTTACAAACACAATAGTAAACAGCCTATTTCACGCAGGAATTGAGGGCAATCGTATCGATAAAAAGGTTTTTTTGCCTTTTCCATCAAGTTCAACCAGAGTATGCTAATGACCTTCGTGAGCGCCCCTGCACATTATCTTAACGATAAAAAACAGGTTGTTACCCCTTCAGATATGCTGTCACGGCAAGCTGAAAGTCACGCAGTAGTAAATTTAAGTATTATCTGGTTCGTTCAATTTAACACAAAGAACGTGAAGTTCACGAAGAAAAGTGATGTAACCAGGTAGGGTGTATTCCATGCACCTTAACCGGCATAGTAACTGACCGTGACAATGGATACGAATACATACCGATGGATAATTGGTGTATAAAACACGCCCTACAAGTGAAAGTTGTCAATTTATAGAGTGCTGTATTTATTTACAATGACATCAGGATTCAGAACGTTGATTGAAAGGCTGAAATCATGAATAAAAATGCTATCCCTAGAATTAAAGGCTATAGACAACTAAAAAAATTGCGAACTGCCTTAGCGATTTCTCAGGGTACGAAACTATTATCAACCCTGCAACAGGAGGCGGAAGGAACCGTTTCGCACGATCAGACCAAGCGCGTTACTTATCTGACAGGACTCTTTTCGCGCATCCACCGGGAAATGTTTCAGGATTGGAAGGAACAACCCACCGTTAGCCATCGTCCTGGCACCATGACTGACGCTGATAAAAGAAAAAAGTTTCGGGAAACGATAGAACGCCTGGTTTTAGATGGTGATGGCAATAAGGAAACCGCCATTTTTGATAATAACGGCTTTGTAATCAGAACTGAAAATATTGCTGAAAGGCTGGCCAGTTTTTACCAAAAAATGCGCAGTGTAAGGCCATTTACTTATGGCAACAGATTAACACTTGATTTCTTTATAACAATGCTTGGAAAGTTGCCGGCCATCAAGAGCGTTTATGAACAGGGACTGGATTTCAGGCGAATAGAAGCGTGTGATGCCGCAGCCTTGCATAATCCTGACAGTAGTCTCCGGGAAATCACCCTTGCCTTTGAGCACGCACTTGATCCGACCCGCAGCAAAAGCCTGCAAAACAAACCCAATGCTTATGGAAAATGGCCGGAAAACAAGAGATTTATATCCGGCATTCCTTTTTTGTCACATAAAACGGAAGCCGGCATAGAATGTCTCGTTTCGGTGAACGGTGGCCTGGTACCGCTGGACAGCATCAAGACAGAGCTATTTATAGCGGGAAAGCATTTAGCTGATTACCCGCTCTGCGCCGCTCAAAATATGATTGGTTATTTGCCCGGAACAGAAGAAGTACGACGCACTGGAAAATATGAAATTGACGGCATCAGTATAGATGAAGATGGAGCGGCGCCCCTGTTTTGCCTTGACATTAACATGTTGACAGGTTTGCGTTCACCAGGCCATATAGAGCTCATGGAACTGCTCAAGCAATGCGAAGGCGATAAGTCCCTTATTTTTGATCTGGTAAAAAACGAAGGGCTTAAAGACAAAATGATAGCTGCTGCAAATGGCGATACCAGATTGGAGCGAGCCGTCGAAATTGCCTTTGAGAGACTGACAAAAATTATAAAAAAACTTGATGAAGCTAAAGAACAGCTTTTCGATGGAAAGGTGCCTGATGCAAAGCCCCGGTTATTTATGTCGATGGGGGGCGCAGGATCAGGAAAAACCGCGGTTGAGGAAATTGCACAGGCACTGTGCGGCGATAACTTTGTTATTGCATCGCTGGATGAGTTCAGAAAAAAAAGCGATCTATACAAGATTCTTACCGCAGCCAGCCATCATAGTGACGATTATGTCTATGTAGAACCTTTTGCAAACAGGCTGCGTGATTCGGTTGCCGATCACGCCAAAAAAAATCATATCAATATCCTTTATGATGGCACGGGCATTCCCTATCAGCCTCGTTATTCCACTATAGTCAATCAATTCAAAGCACACGGTTTCCATACCCAAATAACGGCAGTAGACGCTTTTATCGTTAAACCGGACGGCCGGGAAAATGAATTAATCCGATCCAGCGTTATCACCAGCGTAAAGGAACGTTTTGAAACAACCGGGCGAGCATTACCCTGGGTAGTTACGGTCGATAAACATATTCGCGCACCCAGGTCATTCCTGAATGCGTTGGAACATGAAACGCTGGACAAGATTTCGCTGTTTGCCAATGATGGGGAGAGAGACAGGCACTATCTCGTCGCTGAAAGTTTTTCCTTTTCTGACCAGGAAGTCCGTGCGCTCCAAAAACATCAGCTATCAGGCACACTGATGACATACCTGAGATCACTGATCAGAAATCATGACGACTCCTTTTTAAAAAATTTGGCCCGGGGTGATGAGAGTAAGCTTGATGCTCTCATAAACAGAAATCCTGTATTTGCCGAAGATAACGTGGCTTTCCAGATTTATCACAGTAGCATTGGCAATCGTGTATTGGCTATTTATAACACACGCCGTATGGTCGATTTCGTGGAAAAGAGACAATTAAATCCCAATGCTTCAGGTGAAGAAGGCCTGTTACATAAACCTGAATCGCTCGCCTTTCATGTGGATCCTTATACCAAAGACCCCTGGATGACCAGACTTCAGGATTAATCCTTTCGTTACTTTACCACCATTAAGGTTAAAACTATCGGCTTTAGCCGGTCAATTTTTAGCGGCGGAAAAAAATAGGAAGGTGATTTATGAAATACAGATATGGGAGTCACATGGTTTACCAGATTGAATACCATTTTGTCTGGGTAACTAAATATCGCCGAACAATCTTCAATGATACTAAATCAACAATTCAATTCGGCTCTTGGGGGTGGCATCGGCTTATGCATTGTGCAAGAGTTATATCAGATTCAGCTAAAAACATGACATGACTTTTTATGATTTTAGGATATAAGGATTTTGTAATTATTCAGAC
>NQJI01000016.1 GCA_002256705.1 Methylococcaceae bacterium NSM2-1 | reverse complement strand
GTTGTAAAACTAAAATCATTGCATTTTCATAGACTGATTCCAGGAAGCCACCGCCTAACTCATTGTAAACCTCATAGAAACTCTTGATAATAAGACTTAAGTTCTTTGTGTTTTAGTTTATCCGTGTGCATCTGTGTCAATCTGTGGCTGAAGAGTTACAAAAGTTTGCATGCCGCCTGACAGGTTTCTGACCCGGAAACCGTTCTGCTGCAAGATTCGGGTAGCATTATAAGCCCTTTGCCCAACACCGCAGACTACCCAGATTTCACGTTCCCGTGATAATTCTTGCAAACGATCACGCAACGAGTCCAAGGGAATATTTACCGCCTGGGGAATGTGTTTTTGTTGAAACTCAGCGGCCGTCCGTACATCGACAATTTGCGCCTGTGCAAACGGATCATCCAGAATCAGCGCAAGCAATTGTTGTGCTTCATCGTGATTTTCGGCAACCCGGACATGCGTGTCCAATAATTCTTCCCATCTTGCCAGCGGATGATCACCGCGTAAATGATTGGCGGCTATCATCCCTGCCAGATTGACAGGATCCTTGGTAGCGCCAAACTGCGGCGCATAACAGAGTTCCGCTTCTTCGAGGTCATAGACGGTAGCGCCCATTTGTATGAATGCGGAAATCACATCAATTCGCCGGGCTACGCCTGACTCGCCCAATGCCTGCGCACCCAGAACCTTGCCATTCCGGGTATCATAGAGCAATTTTATATGGATGGGTTTTGCGCCGGGATAATAGCCGACATGATTACCCGGGTGCAGATAGACTTTTTCGTAATGAGTAAAATCCGCCGCTTTCAGTGCCTTTTCGTTAACACCGGTTGTTGCCACCGTTAATCCGAAAATGCCGCAAACTGAAGTTCCCTGAACCCCTCGATAAGACATTAACGCGGTTTCCCCCGCTACATCTTTACCCACAATATGGGCTGCGGCAAGGCGGCCTTGTCGGTTAGCCGGTCCGGCCAGTGGACATATGAGCCATTCGTTGGTAATAAAATTACGGACTTCAACGACATCGCCAACAGCCCAAATATCAGGGTCGCTGGTTTGCATGGTTTCATTAACCCGTATACCGCCATGCTGCCCCAGCTCCAGACCCGCTTGTGCTGCCAATTGTGCTCGCGGCTTCACGCCGATAGAGATCATCACCGCTTCGGTTGTTATTTGCTGTCCTGATACCAGATTAACGCTCAGGGTTTGATCAGGATTTTGTTGAAAGGAAGAAACGTTGCTGTTCAACCGGCAATCAATTCCGTGTTGTTCCAGATGCTTTGCAACAAAAGCCGCCATTTCCTGATCCAATGTCTGCATGACCTGATTGGATGACTGTAGCACGGTTACCTTTACCCCGCGTTTACTCAAATTTTCAGCCAGTTCCAGTCCCAGATAGCCCGCTCCCATCACTACAGCGCGCGTCATATTTTCCAGGGCCGCGCGAATCTGACGGCTATCGGGAATGGTTCTCAAGGCATAAATGCCTGGAAGGTTGATGCCGTCGATATCGGGCCAAACCGCCGAAGCTCCCGTCGATAACACCAAAGCATCATAGCGTTCGACTCGATTCTGGCCCGTCGCAAGATCCCGCACATCCAGTGTTTTGTTGGCTTTATCAATTGACAGTACTTCGGTATCGGTGCAAACCTGAATATTAAAACGATTTTTGAACAGTTCAGGCGTTGCTACCAGCAACTTTTCTTCTTCAACAATGACATCCCCGATAAAGTAAGGCAGTCCGCAATTAGCAAAAGAAACGTATGAACCCATCTCAAAAATAATGATTTCACATTTTTCGCATAAGCGCCGGATTCGAGCCGCACAGGTCGCTCCACCTGCAACACCACCTACAATTAAAATGCGCTTTTGTGTCATAATTGTTTTGCCCTGTGCTGTTTAATGAGGCGGCTATACGAATCTGCCCGTAGATAACCCGTAGATAATAGGTGAGTATTTGTCTGGCGTAAAATTAGTGGCCCACCAGTTAAAACTGACATCTGACAAATCGAAAGCAATGGCTTTCTGAATAGGCAAATAACAAACGTCCATATCAGAGTAGCCCTGGAAAAATTGAAGCTTGATTGGGTGGCAAAAGAGCCGCTGAATCCACAGCTAATGCTAAACCCGGGAGCCAAGTACGCAAGGCAAGACAGAATGTTTAAAATTGACCACTTAGCCATAAACAAATCCTTCAATCAGACTTAGTTTGTTAGTTAATCTTTAAATTTTGGCACCTGAAAGATCCCTGTATGCATCGATATTCAAAAGGCCAATCTTTTATTTTCAGCTTTACTGGTTACAATTTCTGTATAAACCTGTTTTATTAATTTCTCTCCGTAACGCCGCTCCAATCGACGCACAGTGAAATGGGCTTTGGCCATTTTCTGATAATGATTAATAAACAATAAATTAACCGATGCTCCGCCTATTAAACCGATTGCAGGTATGGCCTGTGCAGCCAATTTTTCTGAAACCGGGAGACTAAAACGGGTAGATACAGCGCTTAGCAATTTCACTAACGCAGGCGCTCCTTCTTTTGACAAACCACGCCCTGCAATGTGACTGGCGCTATCGCTTAACGCCTTGGATAAAAAAGAACGCACGGCGTAATAACTGGTATCCGCAGACTCTGACGCCGCACCGCCGCCACTCAAAGCAAATACAGTCAGACAGGCCATTTTGGTATCCATATCTTCAAGATCTTCACCTTCACTGCGCGCAATATCGGCAATCGAGCGCAGCATGATAGTCGCAGATACCGGCAACTCAATTGCCAGGGCGATGATGCCAAATGAACCGCCTAAAGCACCACTCAGGCCGGCAAGAAATTTGTGTGTTTTATTCGCCGGCTCTCTTGGCGCTGATTTCAGGGAAAATAAAGCGCCGTCCAGTGCTTTTTTCAACGCTGTTTTGGTAATGCGGGTAACAATGGTAGACCAGTGTCCGGGTAATGCGGCCATCGCCTTTTCGATTGGCATGCCGACTAGTTGACTCATACGCGTAGCCAGACTCATTGATTCCAGAGTTTGAGCCGCATGCACCAGGTCCACAAAATCAGCCTGCTGCATTTACTGGTCCTGAATGTGTTTTATCATGCCAGCGTAGTAATCAACCATTTGTTCCAGAAAGAATATAACCGCATCAATTTCATTTTTTATATCGTGAATGAAATTATGCTGCTGAAAGTTCTCTGCCACATAAAATGACAAGCCCATGTAAATGGTATTGCAGCCCATTATTATCATAATGAGCGCGGCAAACTTCAGCATCAAGCCTCTAAAATGCGCGCTCATTTTGCCAAACGCCACACTGACAAACAGCATGGTGGGCAATGTGCCTGATCCAAATGTCAACATTAACAGCCCACCTTCCATGATAGTCGTTGCTGACGTTGCCTTAACCGCCATGGCGAAGGTCAACGGACACGGCATCAAGCCATTTAACAATCCGGCAATGCTTGCACCGAGGATAGGGCCTTTGGTTCTTGATTCAGCATAACCCCTGCGTAATAAATTCATCGGCAATAACCTTACCGAGCCCTGAAACGGGATCCAGCCTAAAATGCCCAGGGCGAGAATAATGACGACAGCACCAATGAACATTTGCAGGATGCTTTGAACTTTACCGAATACGCCGCTGGAAACCAGCACAAATCCGAGTGCAGCTGCAGCAAATCCGACCAGGGTGTAAACAAATATCCTGGCAAATTGATAAAAGAAATAAGGTAGCAGAGTTCTTGATGCTCCCGCCTTCATAAAGTAGCCGGAAACCAGTGCGCCACACATCCCCAGGCAGTGCCCGCTACCCAATACACCCGCCATAAAGGCCAGACCGTAATCAAATCCACCGGCAGCGGCAACGACATGCTGCATGCCATGATCCATTGTTGAATGATCCATTGTGCGCCTATTTTTTATTTAATCTTAATGAGTTAACAATAACCGAAACCGAACTTAGGGCCATTGCAGCGGAAGCTATCATCGGGTTGAGTTTACCCATGGCCGCAACCGGAATGGCAATAACGTTATACCCAAACGCCCAGAACAGATTTTGCTTGATTATCCTGATGGTATCGGTACTTAACTGAATAGCATCAGTCACTTTGGTAATGTCCCCGTGCACCAGTGTCATATCCGCCGATTCAATCGCTATATCAGTACCCGTGCCGATGGCGAAGCCTACGTTGGCGGCAGCCAATGCCGGCGCATCGTTAATACCGTCACCGATCATGCCGACTTTTTTGCCATCGCTTTGGAATTGGTGGATGATAGCCAGCTTCTCCTCGGGTTTGGCATTGGCAATAACTGTTTCAATACCCACAATGGCGGCAATATAATAGGCCGTTTTTTCAGTATCACCGGTGACCATCAGCGTGTGTATGCCTAATTTTTTCAGCCGCTGTATTGCCTGTACGGCCTGCGGCCTGGGCTTGTCTGCTATGCCAAATACAGCCGCTGCTTTGCCATTGATTGCCATCAATACCGGCGTTTTACCTTGCCCGGAAAAATCACTGGCTGCTGCAACCAAGCCATCAATATCGATTCCTTGTTCTGACAGCCAGGCGCCATTACCCAACAACAGTTTTTTACCATCAACTGCCGCTTCGATTCCGCATCCGCTTTCACTATAAAAATGCGTACATTCCTGCAACACAGTAGACTGCTCTTTAGCGAAAGCCACTATCGCTTTGCCCAAAAAATGTTCTGAATTATTTTCTGCCGATGCCGCCAAGCGGATTATTTTTTCCTTGCTCAATCCAGACAGCTTAAGCAAATCGGTGACTTTAGGCTTGCCTTCGGTAATCGTGCCGGTTTTGTCAAAAACGACGACATTGAGCTTCGCTGCTGTTTCCAGACTTTCTCCATTGCGGATATAAATTCCTTCACGTGCAGCCTGGCCGGCTCCCACCATAATCGCGGCGGGCGTTGCCAAGCCCAACGCGCAAGGACAGGCAATCAATAAGACCGTTATGGCATTCCCAAAAGCAAAGCCGAAGGGCGCACCCACCAGCAGCCAGCCGGTCAGGGTTAAACCCGACAGCACCATCACTGAAGGCACAAACACGGCGGAAATTTTATCCACCTGTTTTTGAATCGGTAACTTGGTTGCCTGAGCCTGATCGACCATGTGCACTATTCCCGCCAGCACGGTATCCATACCCACCGCTGTTACCTGAATACGTAACGCGCCACTGCCGTTGACGCAACCGCCAATCACCTTGTGGCCAACGTCTTTAACGACCGGCAAGCTTTCTCCCGTCACCATCGCCTCATCAACCATGGATACGCCCTGAATAACGATGCCGTCAGTCGGAATTTTCTCGCCGGGACGAACCAGCAATACATCGTCTATGGCGCAATCATCAACGGCAATAACACTTTCTTGCCCGTCACGAATGAGGGTTGCGGTTTGCGGTTGCAAATCGACCAGCTTACGTATCGCTTCACCGGCCTTACCTTTGGCTTGCTCCTCTAAAAAGCGCCCCAACAATACAAAAGTTATAATGGCCGCGCCCGCTTCAAAGTAAATATGTCCTCTACGTCTGAATAATGCAGGCAAGCTATAGCCGTAAGCAGAACCTACTCCCAGCGAAATTAACGTATCCATATTAGCCGTTCGTTGTTTTGCCAGGCGCCAGGCTTTTGCAAAAAATGTCCCGCCAGACCAGAAGACTACCGGCGTTGTGAGTGCAAACTGCAGCCAGTGCAGCCAGCGCGATGTCGGCATACTCATGCCAATAATCACAACGGGAAAACTCAACAGTCCAGACCAGATAAAACGGCGTTTAGACATTACAATCCGTTGCTGTTCCTTTTCAATCAGATTTTTGCGTTGGGACAATGTATCCATCGCGTAGGTTTTATAGCCCAGGGTCGCTACCTTGGCGCTCACATCATCCCTGGATAACTGGCCATGAACAGTAAGGGTTGAGGTACCGAAATTGACGCTGGCCTGCTTGATGCCGGGATCACGCTTTAACACCATTTCAATCAGCAAAGCACAGGATGCGCAGGTCATACCCTCAATAGCCAGATCAACTTCCTGTACCGGACCATCAAAGACTTTCTTTTGTTGTTTGTGCTGATCAGCCTTTTTCCGGGCAATATTACCCAGCACTGCATCCAGCAAAATAAGTAAATTCTTTTTTGGCAAACGGGCCGGATCAAATTCAATAACAACTGAGCCCAACGCATAAACCGAGCGAATCTTTTTTATTTCAGGTCGTTTTTTTAAGAGAATTTCAAGAATATAGCCGCGCTCCTGATCATTTTTCAAGACCGGCGACATAATTCTGATGCGCCGGGTTAATTGATGAACCAGCTGGAAATTTTTCGGTGTAGAAGTTTGTGTATCCATAGCGAAAGTTCTGAGGAATATGCCGAGAAGTGTGACAGCCAATAGTGGCCCAATCAGAAAATCATGTTACGCGATATGACTCTACGCACTAGTATTCCTGCGTCAGGCAGATTTAATGGGTTGAGTGTGCATAAAGAAATGCTTCAATTCATTAAGGTATTTATTTTTTTTTACGCGAACGAACCAGCAAAAAAAACATATAAAACAGAGCCATCCATTCATAACGATACTTGAGGGGTTTAACAAGCCAATTTTGAGTAATATCGTTCCAGTGCAGCCTTATAAGAAAGATCACCAGAATATCATTTAAAAAATCAATGATGGCTTTTTCCGGGTCTTTCATGAAAGCCGTAGGTTTTTTCATGCCCAGCCTGGTAATGACTTTGGCCGCCTGAACGGTCTCTTTTACATCGCCAAATTTTTCTTTGGCCCACCGTGTCGCTTTAAAATCATCTAATCTGGATTTGGCTTTTTCCTTCCAAAGAGCTGATTTTGAAACAGGCTTTGGTTTTAAGCCGCCTTTTTTTTCCAGTTCGACAAGCAAATCAAACAATTGATGGGCCAATGACTTGAAATCACAAACAGATTCATCGAAACGAATAGATAATTTCTGCTGACTGCGATAGAGATTAACGCGGTATACCCCGTCTATTCCAGAAATACCACCCGTTACCGCTTTGGCTACATCAACATTACAAATCTGGGCCGGTATTTGAAACCTTATATGCCCGTCCACTCGATAACGCAGCACAAATTCTTTTTGGATAGACATAACTAAATAAGCCCCCTAGAAAAACAAAACGGGTGCCCTGTATTCATGCCGACAGGAAAAACACCCGTTAATGAAGTCATTCATTCTGTAAAGAATGAACCAACTTTAGTCAATAATCTGCAAATTATTCCTTGCTTTCAGCAACTATATCTTCCAGATTTTCTTTTTGCTGTAACACGAAATCTTTACCGGCATCCACCGCTCTGGTTGTGCTGGAAATTATTTCTTTTCTGTATTTATAGACCAGATAGCCGGCTACCAGACCTAAGCCAAAAACAAGAACCGGATGTTTAGCAACTTTACTCATCAATCTACTCCCCGTATGTACCGTAGATGAAACAATTGAACCCTTTACAATTTCTTTAGTCATTGAATTATCCGCATGCTTCATTTTATTTTTCCTTAATAAGTTTTAAATTAATTGGTGAATAATTCGGTTTGGTCTGACTCGGGCAGAATCAAATCTTCATTTAAAAGGTGATAAATACCCTTGCACCCTTCGCAACAAAATGCTTTATCGCCTTCTTTAGTTTTCAATATAAAACCAGGCGTTTCGACCGGTAACCCGCAAAGATCACACACTTTTTTAGTATCAGTCATTATAATAAACTATATTATTTAGCTTGCTTGCTATATTAGCAAAATATGAATTTAACTACAACAGCCAGGAATTCCTCCTTGACCGCTAGTGATGATGCCATAAGCCAGGCAGGTAAAAAAAAGCCGCCTTATAGAATCAGTTGAAACAGGGCTCAAGCCAGCTATCAAAACTGATCGGCCAATAAAACGCCATCAGCTAGACCTCATTGGGTAGAAAAGCCGAGGATGTCAGGCCAAAAGGCACGCCTAAAACCAAGTCTTGGTTATCAATTTAATGATGCATAAATCGGGGTATGCAATAAGGCTTCACCGTTCGCCCTGAGCTTGTCCCTTAAACTTTATACATAAACACTTTGGTAATTCGTCATACCTGCCTCCTTGCAGGAATGACGAGCTACTTACAGATAAAGCCGGCAGGGATGAGAGCTTGTCGAAGGGTGATTGATTAAGCCGTTCTTGGTAACTATTCGGCAACCTCATAGTTCACCACGAAAGACTTGACTTAAAGCCGAACCAACTAAAGTTGGTAGCCAAAAGTTTTTAACTCTCTTTCGTAAATTTTGAATAACAGTATTAAATGGCGTTAATGGTGGACACGTTTAATTAAGCTGCTTTAGAAACATCAGTCGTGCCACTGACCGCTCGACTCGATGCCTTCATCAGGGCAATTCTTAACGCCCCCGTCAAACTAGCCCCCAAGCCAAGCCTAACCGCCAAAGCCGGCACTAAAATCATTGATGCAACAACTAATCCAGTCCCTAATAACAAAGAGCCATTATTGGTTTCTTTAACTTCTGTGTGTGCTAATTGCTGATTCATTATTCACCTCTGCTATACAATTAATTAACAAAACATACATAATTAAAAGCATGATTGATGCCAAAATTCTAACAAGCTGATTTAATTAATTTTTGTATAACACAAGACCCATCCCGATTAATTAAACTATGTTATATAACACAGTTTAATTAAATATTGTGTTATATGACTTACTATTCAAAAAAACATCTCTTGTGTCTCATTGAACATATAAAAATAAGTAATGGGTATAATCTATAGTTTGTTCTATTATTAGCCCCCCTTGATATGATCAATAATCCACATATCTACCATCACTTAAATAACCCACTATTAAACTCTCCGGATTTAGCCCGGATCTTTACCTGCAACAATTGAACTAAAATGACGCTCTCTTCTATTTTAGGCCTGTCACAGACGGCCATCGGTCACCAATGCGAACAAAGGGTGGAACAGCTCAATAGCCAATGCCGCTGCGTGTCGCTCAATCTGGAAGCATTACGTGCGGAATTATGGCAACAGCAAGGCGATATTAATCTGTACCGAATGATCATTGAAGAACGCCCTCACCTTTTTGCCGAATCTGCCGTATTTGTCACTGATACCTGTATACAAAGACAGCGTGACATCATTGCTGCGGTTGAAAGCGTTATAGCATTGCCCGCTTATCAGGAACGTGTCCTTGCGTACGCCCCCGACGCGGCGAAATTCATCACCAAGGCGCACAGCGTTTTTTTCGGTTATGACTTTCATCTGAGTACCGAAGGACCGCAATTGATTGAAATAAACTCTAATGCTGGTGGAGCCTTACTCAATGCCATCGTGGCGCGTACCCAAAAAGTCTGTTGCGATCTGGCGGGAGAAGAATTACCGGCACGCACAACAGACTCAACAATCACCAATAATCCGGAAAAAGCATTTATTGAGATGTTTCTTGAAGAGTGGCAAGTTGAACAAGGTCAACAGCCTTTACGCTCGATCGCTATCGTCGATGAAAATCCGCAAAGCCAATATATGCTGCCTGAGTTTATTTTGTTCAAAAAACTGTTTGAACAAAACAACATCAACGCCGTTATTTGCGATCCATCTGAACTTGCTTATCATGACCAAGCACTTTGGCACGGCAATCAGCGTATCGATCTTGTCTACAATCGACTGACAGATTTCGGCTTGGAAGCGATGGCACACAAATCTTTACTCAAAGCCTACCTGGCGAAAGCGGTAGTTGTTACCCCCCATCCACGGGCCCACGCACTTTACGCAGACAAAAGAAACCTGACACTATTGACTGACGAAGCAGCATTGATCGATATCGGAGTCGAAGCGAAAACGCGAGCCATACTTCTTACAGGCATCGCCCATACAGTTTCGGTAGACCCAGACGATGCCGAAATCCTGTGGGCTGCCCGCAAGCATTTGTTTTTCAAACCCGCTAAAGGTTACGGCAGCAAAGCCGCATACCGTGGTGACAAATTAACCCGGCGGGTTTTTGGTGAAATTCTGCAGAGTGATTATGTTGCCCAAAAACTGGTACAACCTAGTGAACGGCAACTGGAAGTAGAAAATAAAATCGTCGATTTCAAACTTGATCTGCGTCATTACGTTTATAAAGGTCAGACCCAATTGATAAGCGCCCGTTTATATCAAGGGCAAACGACCAATTTCCGTACTCCCGGCGGGGGCTTTGCCCAGGTTATGGTTGTTCCTTGCCCAGATAATGGAATAAGTTAAAGCTTTTCAGTTTTGGCAACCAACAAGTTTTTGTGTAATCCGGCTTTGGTTGTAGCATTATGGCTTCATTAAATTCAGAGCGGTTTAGCATGGCTATAGCAAATGATATAAAGCAACTTCACGCAGACATGCGCCAATGGCGGCGGCATCTGCATCAGTTTCCTGAAACCGCCTTTGAAGAGACGGAAACAGCAAGATTTATCGCTGATAAACTGACAAGTTTCGGACTGGATATTCATCTGGGGCTAGGCAAGACCGGTATTGTTGCCGCGCTTTCAGCAGGGAACAGTGACCATAAAATTGCCTTGCGTGCCGATATGGATGCTTTATTCATACAGGAACAGAACACTTATACCTATAAATCGCGCCACGATGGCATAATGCACGCCTGTGGTCATGACGGCCATTCGGCAATGTTGCTGGGCGCTGCCAAGTATTTAGCTGATAACCGCAATTTCAACGGTACAGTGTATTTTATTTTTCAACCTGCCGAGGAAGGCCGGGCTGGCGCCAGGCAGATGATAGTTGACGGGTTATTTGAAAAATTTCCGGCTGATTGTGTTTTTGGCATGCACAATTTTCCGGATATTCCATCAGGCCATTTTGCGGTTAAACCAGGTGCAATGATGGCCTCGTTTGACTGTTTTGAAATTACTATCACCGGGCAGGCGACCCATGCAGCGATGCCACATTTGGGTAATGATGCCATTGTCGCCTCTGCTCAATTGATCAATGCCTTACAAACCATCGTCAGTAGAACCATTAATCCGGCCGATCCCGCAGTCGTCAGTATTACCCAGATTCATGCAGGAAATACCTGGAATGCGATACCGGAATCAGTGATGTTAAGAGGCACTTTCAGATGTTTTAGCAGCACGGTCCAAACAACCATTGCCAATAAAATCACTCAATTGGTTAATAGCATTTGTGGGGGTTTTGACGTTAGCGCAGACATCCGCTTTAACCCGGAAAATGCGGGTTATCCGGTCACCTTTAATACCGAAGCTGAGACAGCTATCGCACTAAAAGCGGCACAAGCGGTAGCCGGGGAGGACTGTGTCAATCAACAGCCGATACCCAGCATGGGTTCAGAAGATTTTGCCTTCATGCTGCAAAAAAAACCGGGCTGCTATATCTGGATAGGTAA
Source organism: Methylococcaceae bacterium NSM2-1 (assembly GCA_002256705.1). Lineage (GTDB taxonomy): Bacteria > Pseudomonadota > Gammaproteobacteria > Methylococcales > Methylomonadaceae > Methylobacter_C. The sequence goes on along the minus strand of NQJI01000016.1, from coordinate 962 downwards.
CGGTTCTTCTGAAAACAGCTGTTTGCTGCATAACCCGCACTATGATTTTAACGATGAGATATTGCCGGTCGGCGCGGCTTACTGGGTCAAGCTGGTTGAAATGAAGCTTGTATAAGGGTAGCCACAAAGTCTGGTCTCTGCTATTTTTTAGGCTCAAACAACATATGAGCCATTTTTTCTGCTTTGGTTTTTAAATAATCAACGTTGTCATCGTGAGCCACTACTTCCACGGGAATACGACCTACCACCTTAATGCCCAGTTTTTTCAACTCATCTATTTTCTTCGGGTTGTTGGTCATCAGTTGTATTGATTTTACATGCAGATCTTCCAGCATTAATGCGGCAATACTGTATTCCCTCTCATCGGCAAGATGCCCCAAATGAATATTAGCGTCAACCGTATCCATCCCTTTGTCCTGCAAATTATAGGCCTGCAGTTTTTTCAGCAAGCCTATACCTCGTCCTTCCTGACGCAGATAAATCAATACACCGTAACCGGCTTCATTAATAAGTTGCATGGCCATTGCCAGCTGTTCGCCGCAATCACAACGCCTGGAACCCAGGACATCGCCGGTAAAACACTCGGAGTGAATACGCACGGGCACATTTTCCCGGTTTGCAACGTCGCCTTTAACCAGGGCTACATGCTCCTTTTTATCAATCGTATTACTGTAATAATGCAGAATAAACTCGCCGTGTTCTGTCGGGAGTGGCGTCTGTACCAAATCTTTTAGTTGTGCTTTCACGTCTATAAACTAATCCAAAATACTTTATTTCTTGTTCTCAAATGCCTGCTAGAGAATACAATCCGCTTCCGGCGGTTGCGCCGGGAGATAATCTATTTTACATGACAGAAAAGAATAGTGTTGATGAAGCTTGAGTTCGCGCTGTAATATTCGACAACTTAATTTAATCGCCACATTCAATATGAAATCAGACAGCGCTGCAATCAAAAAACGATA
>NQJI01000130.1 GCA_002256705.1 Methylococcaceae bacterium NSM2-1 | reverse complement strand
GTCGGCTCTTGGAAAAAGTGGCCGACAGCTTAGGGTCGAGTGCGGCCAGTTGCTTTGTCAGTCTATTTCACAGCCAGATATTGGCTAGGCTCACGGAGATTCATATTGCACTTCATACGGAAAATACTGCATCGGGTTGTTGGCAATTTCGCACGCCGCCAAAAATTGCGCGTAATAGTTTCGGGAGGCAAAACCGAACGCTGGGCTGTCATAGGTCTCTACGATACGGACAAAATCGCGGCCGACTTGATCTTGTGCTCGTTTCATGCCGTTGATGCCGTGGTTGTAGGAAGTAATCGCCGTAGGCCAGTCACCCAGTTTGCTGTAGGCGAAACTCAGATAGCGGGCCGCGCCAATGGCGGAAGCAAAAGGGTCTAGGCGTCGATCGACCCTACCGCCGGAGGGCATGAAAGTTTTCGCTGCGCCTTTGGTGAATTGCCACATGCCCACGGCGCCGGCGGAGGATCTGGCCGCCGGTTGAAACGAGGATTCGACATGCGGCAGGTAGGCCAAATCTTCCGGCAAGCCGGCGTCGCGGAATATTTTTCTAAATTGCCGGTCATAGCGGCGACTGACCTCCAGTCCGTGTATGAAACTTTCGCGGATACCGCGTTGCGAACGCACCCGCGCGGCGGCTCCGTTCAATACGCTGTTAAGTTGCCTACCGCTACTTTCAAGTTTAGCGATCATTTGCCTGTCGTTAGCATTCAACGTCACGCTGTAGCGCAATTTGTTCTCCAGAATGGACAATTGGGCTTTCCAAAAATCGCGGCGTTGGCTGACCATTTCCTTTTGTTCGCTTGTAAGACTTTCGTCGACATAGCCGGGCAACACCATGACTTCGTATATCACATCCAGATAGCGGTTATCGTGAAATGCTACTTCCGAGCGACGCCACACCGTATAGGTTTTGCGCCAGAATTCTACCGCCGGCTCCAGTTCGCCAGGTTTTTGAAATGAGCCGGAGTAAGTCGCCGATCTATAGAAGTTTTGCGGTGGCACCGTTTGCGGTTGAGTAATGGAGCGGTAAGCCATGGTCTTATCGCGCATGATCGTTGGGCGAGTCGCCGATCTATAGAAGTTTTGCGGTGGAGCCATCCGAGTTTGAGTATTGGTTCGGTATGCCATGGTCTTATCGCGCTTGATCGCAGGGTAAGTCGCCGATCTATAGAAGTTTTGCGATGTAGCCGTCCGAGGTTGAATACTGGTTCGGTACGCCATGTTTTTATCGCGCTTGACCGTAGGGTAAGTCGCCGATCTATAAAATTTTTGCGCTGGAGCCGTCCGAGGTTGAGTAATGGTTCGGTTTGCCATGGTTTTATCCCGCTTGACCGAAGGTGCAGTGCTGCTACAGGCATTCAACACAAATGCAATCGCTAGCAAAAGCCAAATACGCATAATTAATCGATTCATTTTTTTTATTCCGTTAATTCAGCGTTGACCGGTTTCGAGATAGAGTTTTTGCGTATTCTGGTTAATTTGAACACAGATTCTGTTCGAACTTGAACGCTCAAAACCAAACGCATCGGTGGAAGTGAACTTTTACTCCAAAAGTTCAACTTGAGTCAAGAAATTCATTTTTTTTTCACATAGATTCTCTCTCCAAATCAATCCGGTTCGCGTTGTGCATCAACCGATCTAAAATGGCGTCGGCTAAGGGATTAACACTAATGGCTTGATGTTATCGTTCTGTTGGTAATTGACTGATAATGACGGTTCCGGATTGCTCCATCATTCCGGTCGGGATATGTTAAAAAGCGTGCAAAATTTGCCAGTTTTGTGAGAAATGAGCGCCCAAATTGAACAGCAGTATTATCTGCCTTATTTTTTTATAACACTAGTTCCTAGCTTGCCTGGAAAAACGGACGCTAGAAGTGGCAAATATTGGACACTTTTTACAATGCAGCCAAGGTGTAACCTTCCCATTATTAAAATAGAAGTGCGGACATGACAAACCAAGTCAAAATCTTTCATTATTTCCTCGTTTGCCTGCTGGCATGGGCCAGCATTTCGGTGGCGCTGGCCGAGGACACTTCATGCGAAGAAACCGGCGAGACGCATATCTGGATCTCGCCTCTGAATCCCAAAGCCGATGGGCAGATCAAGATTATGGCCGTGTCTACAGACGGCCCCCTGTCGGAACTGGCCCTGATCGACAGCCAAGGCCGGCGCATGCCCTTGCAATTCCACCGCCGAGGTGGCCCGCCCTGGAGCCAGGTCGCCGCTTTGGAAGGGTTCAACGAAGGGGATTATCAGGTGGTGGCGGGCCGTGAGGGCGAGCTTACTGCCTGCCGTCCGCTCACCATCGGCAGGTCAGGCTCACAGGAAAGACCCAAAGCGTGGGGGCTTGCCACTGAAGCCTTTTATTCCGCCTGGATCGAAGAGTTGTTTGGTGCTCCACCCGAGGAAAATCTAAGTTTCCTTTCCCTACAACCGGTGTTACGCAACACCGAGCGCAACTTCCTGCACAACCATCTCGGCCTCAACGAAGACAAAAACCTGCCACTAACACCCGATTGCGCCGATCTGCCCTATACCTTGCGGGCTTATTTTGCCTGGAAGGTCGGCCTGCCAATCGCCTTCCGCGCCTGCGGGCGTGGCTCGGCAAAAGCGCCGCCGCATTGTGGCGCGGCCACCGTCAAGACCGAATTCACCCGCGGCATCAGCACGCAGGCCAGCTTCAGGAATGTCAGCGGGGAGTTGGCGAATGCCGTCCATTCGGGCTCGGCGAGGACCGGGCTTGAAGACGAGTCCACAGATCTGTATCCCATCCCTCTCAGCCGGGAGATGCTCTGGCCTGGAACGGTCTATGCCGACCCCTACGGCCATGTGCTGGTGCTGGTTGAATGGGTGCCGCAGGTGGCGGGCCGCCCCGGCATCTTGCTGGGCGTCGATGCCCAGCCGGACAACTCGGTCACCCGCAAGCGAGTCTGGGAAGGCACCTTATTGTTCGCCAATATCGAAAGCGCCGGGCCGGGCTTCAAGGCTTTCCGGCCCTTGGTCCGCAAGGCCTCGGGCGGATTGCGGGCACTCTCCAATGACGAGCTGGTCGACAATCCTGGCTTCGCCCCCTTTTCCTTGGAGCAGGACCAACTCTCCTCCGACGATTTCTACGCCAGGCTAGCCAAGCTTATCAACCCCAAAGGCCTTGATCCCAAACAAGCGTATGAGTCTACGTTGGATGCCTTGGTGGAGCAAATCGAAACCCGCGTGACCTCGGTGGACAACGGCGAGACTTATTTCCGCAAGCACCCCGGCAGCGTCATACCCATGCCTAGTGGCGCAGCGATTTTTCAGACCATCGGTCCTTGGGAGGATTACTCCACGCCCTCTCGCGACATGCGCCTCATCATCGCCATCAATGTGCTGAACGGCTTGCCCGAGAAGATCGTGCGCCACCCCGAATTGTTCTTGATGAACGGCAGGAACCCCGAAGAGGCCAAGGCCAAGATCGAGCAGTACCACGCAAGGCGCATCCATGAACGCAGCATCCGCTATACGCGCACGGACGGCAGCCCCTGGGAGCTTACAGTGGCCGAAGTGCTGGCACGGAAGCCGACCTATGAAATGGCTTATAATCCCAACGACTGCACCGAAATACGTTGGGGCGCGAAGCCGGGCACGAAGGAATATTCCACCTGCCGCCGCCACGCGCCAGCGGAACAGCGCGCGAAAATGAAGCAATACCGGATCTGGTTCCGCGAGGCACGAAGGCCGACACAATGAAGGAAAGCCCCTCACCCTACCCTCGGGGAGAGGGAGTTCATGTGCATAGTGTTGCAGGTACCGTTCTGAAAAGAGATAAGGCTATAGCTATCTCTGCATAGTAACAGCGTTTGCAGGAAGCGGATCAAAACTTTATGAAGCTGATAGCGGCGCATTATTGTGTGGGCCATAAGTCGTGGCATTTGATTAAATTATTGCAGAATGCCGTTTTACTATCGAAAAGCCAGTCTGTCGAACTGTGGCAATTTACTGGCTGGTTCAAAATCTTTTTTAAGCAAGTCCCATTCTGCATCACTTAACTCAGTTTCGTAAGCCATTTCTCAGCTTATTGTCAAAAAAGTTGATTTTAATAGAAATCGTTTTACCAGACAGCTTCCAGGTAAACTCAAAGGCATTCGGTTTGGGCATGCCCGCCTGTCCAAGCCTTGAAGTCAGATCAGCCGTAGCGTAATACACAGACCCAGCTTAAACCTCATCTTTTATGATTATGGGATTAAGCATGGCTTGCAGTTTTTGCTCATCCAGTTCATTTTCCCATTTGGCAGCAACTACGGTGGCAACCCCGTTGCCGATTAGATTGGTCAGTGCGCGTGCCTCGGACATGAAACGGTCGATACCGAGTATAAGCGCAAGCCCTGCGACGGGAATAGTCGGAATGGCCGAAAGCGTTGCTGCAAGTGTAATAAAACCGCTGCCCGTCACGCCAGCGGCACCTTTTGAGGTCAATAACAGCACTCCGAGTATGGTCAGTTCCTGCACCATGCTCAGCGGCGTATTGGTGGCCTGGGCAACAAAGATGGCGGCCATGGCCAGATAGATTGATGTGCCATCCAGATTAAATGAGTATCCGGTTGGAATAACCAAACCGACAACGGATTTGGAGCAGCCCAGCTTTTCCAGTTTGGTCATCATGCGAGGAAGTACCGATTCCGAAGACGAAGTGCCGAGCACGATTATCAGCTCATCTTTTATGTAAATAATGAATTTGAGTATGCTAAAGCCAGTAAACCGGGCG
>NQJI01000129.1 GCA_002256705.1 Methylococcaceae bacterium NSM2-1 | reverse complement strand
CGGCTTGTTGCTTCCCATATTGATGCCCTTTTATTCATGGCGTGCGGTTTTAGGCCTGACGCTGGCATTGTGGACAGTTGCTATTACAGTGCTGTCTTTCATTGATCGTATGGGTCCCAAAGGATTTTCATGGCAACGGCTTGAAACAATACCCGCAGGTTTTTACGGCATGACCATTGCCCATTTGGGCATTGCCGTATTTGTGACCGGCATAACCTTAACCTCCGTGTACAGTGTTGAAAAAGATGTTCGCATGGCACCAAGCGATACGATAGATATGTCAGGCTATATTTTTGAGTTTCACGGTGTCAAACAAACCCATGGGCCCAATTATGTCGCTGAACAGGCATTTGTAACAGTGAGTCACGAGGGCAAGCAGGTTGCCAAGCTTGAGCCGCAAAAACGGGTTTATCAGGTGCAGACCATGCCGATGACAGAAGCGGCCATTGATGCCGGTCTGTTCAGGGATTTATTTGTTGCCATCGGTGAACCTTTAGGTGATCAGGGGGCATGGAGTCTGCGGATTTATTACAAATCATTCATTCGCTGGATATGGCTGGGTGCGGTATTCATGGCAGTTGGCGGTTTGTGTGCGGCCTGCGATAGGCGTTACCGGATAGTGAAAACAGCTTAGTATGTTATGTACAGGAAACAGATATAAAGTTGGCTAAAGCTCCTGAAAGTAAACCGTTATTAAAAGATTGTGCCATAAAAAATTTACATAATGCTTAAATTCATAATTCCATTAATTTTATTCATCATATTGGCGGTATTTCTGGCGTTGGGTTTAAACCTTAAACCCAGTGAAATTCCTTCGCCGTTTATCAATAAACCCGCGCCGGTATTTTCCGCACCTAAGCTTAACGAGCCTGAAGAAAAACTAACGCCCGCCGATTTAAAAGGCAAGGTCTGGCTGTTTAATGTCTGGGCATCATGGTGCGTGTCCTGTCGTGCCGAACATCCGGTACTTAATCAGTTGGCCCAACAAAATGCTGTTTTTATTGTCGGCTTGAATTATAAGGATGAACCGAATGATGCCAAAAACTGGCTGGATATGTTGGGCAATCCCTATAACGTCAGCATTATGGATCAGGATGGACGTATCGGCATAGATTATGGCGTTTACGGTGTGCCGGAAACCTTTGTTATTGATAAAAAAGGGCTGATTCGTCATAAACATACCGGGCCGGTTACTGCTGAGGATGTGCAGCAAACGTTCCTCCCTCTGATTGCCAGATTACAAGCTGAACCTTAATGAAGCGTTTATTGTTTATTTTTCTGTTAATAATGTCCTCTAGCGTTTACGCAGTCGATTTTCGTCAATTGTCTGATCCGGAGCAGCAAGAAACCTATGAGACTTTGACCAAGGAATTGCGTTGTCTGGTGTGTCAAAACCAAACCATTGCCGATTCCAATGCAGAACTCGCTGCGGACTTGCGTAGACAAGTCTATGAGATGCTGCAACAGGGCAAATCCAAACAAGAAATTATCCAGTTTATGACCGATCGTTACGGCGATTTTGTTTTATATAAACCGCCTTTTAAGGGAAAAACCAGTGTACTGTGGATAGCACCGGTCGTTTTTTTATTAATGGGTTTAATCACGGTGTTTTTCTTTATCCGGCGTAAAAAAGCCGCCGCCAATCAGCAGACCAAAGCTGGCGCTTTGGAAACGGATATTGAAAAGCAGAAAAAAATCCGCAGTTTGTTAGGAAAAGGTGATCCCTCTTGAATATGCTGTTTTTGCTGATTGTCAGTGTCCTGATATTAAGCGCTTTTCTGCTTGTCCTGCCGCCGTTATGGCGCAAACATCCTGTCCAACCCTCTGACCTCGATAAGCGTAACATACAGATTGCGCAGCATCGACTGGCGGAGCTTAAAGAAAGCAGACGCACAGGTGGATTAAGCCAGGCGCAATATGATGAACAGTTAGCCGATCTTGAGCAGGCATTGAGTGATGACCTCGACATAAAAAGCCATGTAAGCCTAGCGCAAAGCCAGGGCAGGTGGGTGGTCTATGCACTGGTTATAGGTGTTCCATTGCTGGCAGGATCGCTTTATTTGAGCTTGGGTAATTATCAAGCCATCAGCCACAGCGCTGAAATGGCGGTGGACCCGGATGCACTCAAGCTTGCAGAAATTAACAAAATGGTTGCCGGTTTGGCCGAGAAGATGAAAAACAACCCTGACGATGCTCAAGGTTGGTTAATGCTGGGCCGCTCCTATAAAGTTTTGGAACAATACCCTAAAGCGGTTGATGCGTTTGCCAATGCTTATCGCGTGTTAGGTGATCAAGCTGAAGTCATGTTGCTTTATGCAGATACTATCGCTTATGCAAATGACAAAAATCTGGCAGGAAAACCTACGGAGTTGATATTTAAAGCCTTGGCTCTGGAGCCTGACAATATGACTGCCTTATGGCTGGGCGGCATGGCAAAAGCCCAACAAGGTGATCCTGTCACTGCGATAAAGTTATGGAAAAAACTGGCAGCGTTATTGCCGCCAGGATCTGATGCTCAGCAAGAAATACAAGGCTTACTGGCTAAAATCGAAAGCGAGTCGCCTCAAGCAGCTACTCAACCCGAAGCTTCGCAACAAGCCAATACACCAGGTGTTGCTATTGATGTTCAAGTCAGTTTGGCACCAGAGTTGCAAAAATCGACCAGCCCGAGTGACACTGTTTTTATTTATGCTCAAGCGCTAGCCGGGCCTAAAATGCCTTTAGCCATAATTCGTAAACAAGTCTCCGATTTGCCGGTAACAGTCAGCTTAAATGATGCGATGTCAATGATGCCTAACATGAAGTTATCAAATTTTGCCAATGTTAAATTACTGGCACGTATTTCAAAGTCCGGAAATGCCATATCACAGCCGGGCGACTTGATTGGCGTAATTGATCAAGTCGCTTTGCCTGATAAAGGCAACCATAAGATAGTCATTAACGGAAAAGTGCAATGATGGATCAATCTATCAAGTTCGACCTGGACCTTATCAATCGATATGATAAGGCCGGGCCGCGTTATACCTCATACCCGACGGCATTGGAATTGCATGAAGGCTTTGGCGATAAGGAGTATCGCCGGCACATAGCAAAATCCAATGCTGCAGGTGGGCCTTTATCTTTGTATTTTCATATTCCTTTTTGCGATACAGTGTGTTTTTATTGTGCCTGCAATAAAATTATCACTAAAAACCGCAAACATGCAGAACCTTATCTGGCGAATCTGTACAAAGAAATTGCCATGCTAGGCGATTTGTTTGATTCCAATCGGGTTGTAAACCAACTGCACTGGGGCGGTGGTACGCCGACTTTTCTAAGCTACGAACAAATGAAACAATTAATGGTGGTAACCCGTCAGCATTTTTTGTTAAAAGATGACGATAGCGGTGAATACTCGATAGAAGTTGATCCCAGGGAAACCCATTCCCAGACCATCAAACAATTGCGTGAACTGGGTTTTAACCGAATCAGCCTTGGGTTGCAGGATTTTGACCCTGCCGTGCAAAAAGCCGTCAATCGTATACAAAGTGAAGAACAGACCTTTAGTGTTTTGGAAGCTGCGCGTGCCGAAGGCTTTCGGTCAACCAATATCGATTTAATCTACGGCTTGCCGCTACAAACAGTGGCGACTTTTTCTAATACCCTCGATAAAATACTGGCGGCAGAACCTGATCGCTTTTCGATTTTCAATTATGCCCACATGCCGACACGGTTTAAAACCCAGCGGCAGATTAAGGATGCCGACATGCCAAGCGCCGATGTTAAACTGGATATCTTGCAAATGGTCGGACAAAAACTGACTGAAGCAGGTTATGTCTACATCGGTATGGATCATTTCGCGAAACCTGATGATGAACTGGCTATTGCCCAACGGGAAGGCAAGCTGTACCGAAATTTTCAAGGCTATTCAACGCATTCGGATTGTGACCTCATAGGATTGGGCATTACTTCAATAGGCAGGGTAGGGGATGCGTATATCCAGAATGTAAAAGAGCTGGACGAGTACGATCAACTGATAAGTCAAAATAAATTGCCTGTTTTTAAGGGTTTTGAGCTGGATGAAGACGACAAGATACGTCGCGCCGTGATTACCCAGTTGATATGCCACTTTGACCTGACCTATGCGACCATTGAACAGGAATTTGCCATCAATTTTGCCGATTACTTTGCCAAAGAACTTCACGCACTGGCACCCATGCAATCCGATGGTTTGCTTACCGTATCAGAAAAAGGCATTCACGTATTACCCGCAGGACGCTTATTGATCCGCAATATCTGCATGGTATTCGATAAGTACCTGGCGCAAAAGCAACAACAGTTTTCAAGGGTTATTTAGGCTGCCTCATGAATGATGATCGAATAATAGAGCTGGAAATAAAGATTGCTTATCAGGAAGACTTGTTGCAAGAGTTGAACAAGATAGTGGGCCAGCAACAGCAACAGATAGATCGTCTGGAAGCAACGTGCAAATTGCTTAATGAGCGTATTAAAAGTTTGTCTACTGAGGGTGGCAGTGGCGAGAATATTGAGGAAGTGCCGCCGCATTATTAGCTTAATTTCACCAAGGTGGAAAATGGCCAATATGTTTAATTTCCCTGTCTCCGATTCATAGGCTTTGGGTGCTTTTTTAGGCCCTTGTCAAACTCATTTTTCGTCAGAAATACCTTCGCCACATCAGTCTGATTTTTCATTGGAAGATGCGATGTCTGGACTTTAACCTTTTAGCTGATTATCATGCCAAGTACTCCGTCTGTTTAG
>NQJI01000128.1 GCA_002256705.1 Methylococcaceae bacterium NSM2-1 | reverse complement strand
GTTCGGTAACGCGTAGCCCCGGCCGATAGCTGGCAAGCCAGTCTGACTGTTTTTCCAAGGCGCTATTGGGCTTATTCGGACTCATAAGCGATCTCGGCAAAACCGGTCAATTCGTGTTTCAGATTGGCATGCAAAACCCAGGCGCCAATATCGATGCGAACACCTGCGATCAGCGAGGGATCTTGATAATATTGAAAGTTAACCGGACTGCTGATCATTGAACCCAGTTTTTTCTCCAACTGTTGCCGCAGTTCAGTTGTAAACGGATAAACACTGGTCACTTTGATGGCGACCGCTTTTTTATGCTCGAACATTTGCAGGCAGAGTCTGCAAGCTTTCGGCAAGAACGCAAAATGTTCGATCAGCATCTCAAACAAGCGCGCTTCCAGTTCCGGTCCTGCTGCTTGTTGCAGTAGCAATCCGGCAAAGCGGGCACCGTTTTGTAATGCCTGTTTTTCGGCTTGATGTTGAAGTTCCTGCTGTTGGCGGGTAAGGGTTACCCTGGCTTTTTGCCGTTCCTGTTCAAGTTCGACCTGGAGCTTGTCCATTTGAGTGTTTTTTTCGGCTTCGATCTGCTGGTGCAGCGCGTTGAGCGCCGCCTTTTTTTCCTGCATCCAGAGCTTCTGCCGGTTTTCATAAAGGCTGCGCAGTTCATCGGCCTCTTGATGCAGTTTTTTTGCATCGGCAAGCGATTGATCTATATGCTGCTTACGCTTGGCTATCACTTCAAGTAGCGGCTTATAAAAGAGCCGCTGCAAAATCCAGACCAGAATCAGGAAATTGATGATTTCAAGGATAAAAGTCGATAAGTTGAATTCCATGTGTGTCTTCGAATTATTTAACTGATGTTGCGCACTGTCCACGAAAAACACGAAAAGCACGAAAAACCTTTATAGGGCAATCCGTTCGACAGTTGCTTTCGGATAACAACCGAAGTTGTCTAGCCCGCATTTTGATAATTCCTTTCCCAGGCACCGTGGTAGACTGCCTCAATAAAATTGCAACCCATTTCTCGATAAACGTCAAACACAACACATTGTATCTGATAACATTCTTCTCTATGACAACTACCTCATCCATATCTTTTCGTGCCTTTCGTGCTTTTCGTGGACCGAATTTTTTTATTGAATGTGCGTACATCAATCATTTAATAATGTATTCAAGCAACGGATTCTTGAACAGCACGATCAGAATAATCACGAGGCAATAGATGGCCAGTGATTCAATCATTGCCAGACCTATAAACAAGGTGCGCAGAATCGAACGTTCCGATTCCGGTTGCCTTGCTATGGCATCAAGCGCACTGCCGATGGCTTTACCCATGGCGATGGCAGGCAACATAACGCCTAAAGCAATTCCGATTATAGCGGCGACGGTAGAACCAAGGACAATCAGGGATATATCGGTCATGAGTTACTCCTGTGCGTTAAGTTGTTGGGATTGAATGGCGCTGGCCAGATAGACGAGTGCGAGCATGCCAAAAATATAGGCCTGTACCAGCGCCTCGATGATATGTAACATCAGGATAGGAATCGGTGCGAGAAAACCGGCAACGAGTAAAATGATCATGGCCGCCATATCCAGACTCATCATATTGCCAAATAGGCGGATGGCAAGAGCAAGGGAGCGGGTAATTTCACTGATAATATGAAAAGGCAGCAAAATCGGACTCGGCTTCAGGTAATGATGCAGATAATTTTTTAAGCCCAGCATTCTTATGCCAAACCAGTGTACTGATAAAAACACTAATACTGCCAGTGCCGAGGTCACGGAAAGGTCACGGGTAGGCGAATGCAGACCCGGTATCAAGCCTGCCAGATTGGCAACGATCAGAAACAGCCAAAGGGTAGCAATAAAGGGCAAAATTTGCCGACTATGTTCAGGCGCAACTGCAACAATAGCGTCATCAATGGCTGCAACAATACTTTCGACGAAAGTCTGAAATTTGCCGGGTATCCTTTCCAGGCGCCGGGTTGCAAGCCAGGCGAATGCAGCAAACATCAACATGATACCCCAGGTGGTGATGACAGACACATTAATTACCACCGGTCCGAGTGCAAAGGAAGATTCACTTTCCATCAAACTACTCCTTACTTTAGTCTTTAATCAGAAAATACACGTTAAAAATACCGATTACTATGCCAATGATCAACAGACTGAGCGTCCAGCGCATGGAATAGCCTTCCATCATCCCGTCCAGCCAATGCCCCAGATAGGCGCCAGCGATGATAGGCAATAGCATGACCAGAACCAGCGTACTGAGATTGACGGATTGTATCAACAGATTCGGTCTGTCATCTTCCGCTTTTTTAATACGTTTAATCTGGCTTTCAATCTTTTTTTTGAGGTGCTCTTGATTGTTCATAGTCAAAATAAAAGGGATTGAAGTACGAAACCTATTCGACCTTCCTCATTGTTCGTTGTGTGACAGCAATGCTACTCTGAACAGTCAAGTGCCACCATCTTCAAAATACAACCATGCCAACATCAACGATTCGAAATCTCCCATAGTATGTAAATTCAGCATTACGCAGACTAGCGGCTCAAAAAGGACAGAGCGTAGGACGCCGAGGTTCACACTATTCTAACGGATGCCTGTCATGCCAAAAACCCATTGTCAACTTGCAACAGCTCGTTGACCAACTCTATCAAGGAAAAAACCCGGCGCAAAAGATGTGCCGCGAAACGAAGTACATGCTATGGCCATTGAAATACCGCAGTAACAATCTTTATCGTTGCTGAGACCGTTTGCATTCAAGGGTTTTGCTCATCTACCCAGTTTGCCAGCGCCTGAAGTTCAGCCGCGATTACCACTGAATACGCTGGCGTATCACTCAGTTTCCGCAAAGCCACAGGTAATCTATGCAATTGATCCCGGGTATATTCTCTGATTTCGATCAGCCCAGGCCTGTGTGCTGTTACTGTACCGCCCTGCATGACTGATTGCAGTAACGACTGGCCAGAGCAAGGCGCATCGGCAAGGGTAACAGTATCAAAGATCATCACCCCGCTATCATCGTAATGCCGGTACACCTGCTTGCGTCCCGGCCAGGTGGCTTTGCCTTCCGAGCGTTTACGCCTTGCAATGCCGGCATATTCCTGTAATTTATAAGCGCAGTCGAGATAAGGTGCATCAGCTGAAGTATCCAGATGAGTGCCAATGCCGAAACCGTCAATCGGGGCCTTTTGAGTTATCAAATCGTCAAGCTTGTATTCATCAATATTGCCGCTGGCAAAGATAGTCGTATCCTGAAGTCCGCCACGATCAAGTATTGATCTGACTTTATTGGCATGATCCGCCAAATCTCCGCTATCAAGACGCACTCCCTTGATTTTTATACCTTGCTCCTGTAATGATGGAACCAGATCGACGACTTTTTGTGCGGCTCTTTCGGTATCATAAGTGTCGATCAATAACACGACATTGTCAGGATTGGCTTCAGCAAAATGAACAAAAGCCTGACTTTCCTGACTATGAGTTTGCACAAAAGAATGGGCCATCGTGCCGTAAACGGGAATACCAAAAGACATTCCGGCAGAAACCGTTGCTGAACCGTCAAAACCGGCCAGATAACTTGCTCTGGCGGCCAACAATGCGGCCTCACTGCCATGCGCCCTGCGCATGCCGAAATCAACCAGTAACTTGTCCTCTGCTATTAATACCGAGCGTGCAGCTTTGGAAGCAATCAAGGTCTGGAAATGCAATATATTCATCAGCCTGCTTTCTATCAATTGAGCTTCGGGAAGCGGCGCTGTGATGCGTAAAATCGGTTCATTCGGGAAAAACACCGTGCCTTCGGGCATTGCATGAACCTCACCGGTAAAACGGAATGCAGCCAGGCGATCAAGCACAGCCGGCTTGAAGAGGCGGGTGCCGGCCAGCCATTCGATTTCATCGGGAGAAAATCGTAATTGTTCCAGATAGGTCAACACCTGGTCCAGACCTGCAGCGACCAGATAACCGCGGTTTTTAGGCAGTTTACGAACAAAAAACTCAAACACCGCCAACTCTTCCATGCTTTGCTCATAATAACCCTGAAGCATAGTCAACTGGTACATGTCGGTCAGTAACGCGCTATTTTCTGTCATTGAATCATCGCCAATGTAATCGGTATCGCACCTTTTAGAATCATTTTATTGATTGCCTGTTCCCCATCTTGCCTGTGTACATTTACAGCACGTATCGCATCTGTCAGTAACAGCACCTGATAGTTAAGGTCCAGGGCATCACATACTGTCTTTAAAACACAATAATCAGTAGCCAAACCTCCGATGAACAAACGTGAGACACCAAACTGTTGCAACTGTTTATTCAGGTCAGGGTTCTCAAAACCTGAATAGCCGTCATTTTCAACCTCTATTCCTGTGGAAAAAACAGGGACAGTGGCAGGAAGATGCAAGCCTCGAGCAAATTCGGCGCCTGTAGAACCGGCAATACAGTGCTCGGGCCATGGTCCGCCCTGCTTAATAAAAGACCCATGATTTTTTGGGTGCCAGTCACGAGTTGCAAATACAGGCAATTGCCGCTGGGTAAAGCAATCGATATAGTTATTCATGACCGGTATAACTTGATCGCCTTCCGTTACGGCTAACCGGCCGCCGGGCAAGAAATCATTTTGTATATCGATTACCAATAAGGCATCGCCTAGGCCCAACTCAATTTTATCTGCGTTGTTTTTCTTGTTATTCATGACTCGCTCTTTTGAAAATTGCCCCACAGAGTTTAATACCATTGATTAATTTTCTTAACCTCGTGTTGA
>NQJI01000127.1 GCA_002256705.1 Methylococcaceae bacterium NSM2-1 | reverse complement strand
TCCAGCTGAAGAAATGGATGCCGAAGATCCCTTGTTTATCCTGTACACGTCCGGATCAACGGGTAAACCCAAGGGTGTTTTGCACACCACCGGCGGTTATTTGCTGTTTACAGCCATGACTCATAAGTATGTGTTTGATTACCATGATGGCGACATTTACTGGTGTACCGCAGATATAGGGTGGGTAACCGGTCATTCTTATATGATCTACGGCCCGTTGTGCAATGGCGCGACTACCCTGATGTTTGAAGGCGTGCCGACTTATCCGGAAGCCGATCGTTTCTGGCGAGTAATCGATAAACATCAGGTGAATATTTTCTATACCGCTCCGACTGCAATTCGCGCCTTAATGGCACAGGGTAATGAATTTGTTACCCGTACCAATCGAAGCAGCCTGCGCATTCTTGCTAGCGTCGGTGAACCCATTAATCCGGAAGCATGGGAATGGTATTATCATGAAGTCGGAAACGGGCGCTGTCCTATAATGGACACCTGGTGGCAAACCGAAACGGGCGGCATATTGATCACGCCCTTGCCCGGGGTTACTGCATTAAAACCGGGATCGGCAACCTTGCCGTTCTTTGGCATCATACCGGAAATTATGGACAATCAGGGCCGCATTATGGAAGGTGTAGCAGAAGGTATTCTGGTCATCAGTCGTCCGTGGCCAGCACAAGCACGAACTATCTATGGTGATCACCAGCGTTTTATTGATACTTATTTTAAAAACTATCCCGGCTATTATTTTGCCGGTGATGGCGCACGCCGGGATAAAGATGGTTATTACTGGATTACCGGGCGTGTCGATGATGTTATTAATGTGTCCGGTCACAGAATGGGCACTGCAGAAATTGAAAGCGCTTTGGTGCTGCACGATCAAGTCGCAGAAGCTGCTGTAGTCGGTTATCCGCACGATATAAAAGGACAAGGAATATACGCTTACGTCACCTTGAATGTGGGCGTTGAGCCTTCGGAAGAACTGAGAAAAGAACTGGTTGATCTGGTC
This sequence comes from Methylococcaceae bacterium NSM2-1, assembly GCA_002256705.1. Lineage (GTDB taxonomy): Bacteria > Pseudomonadota > Gammaproteobacteria > Methylococcales > Methylomonadaceae > Methylobacter_C. Next base: position 6,281 of record NQJI01000127.1, on the reverse strand, counting down.
AGAAAGGAAATCGGCGCCATTGCCAATCCCGATATTATACAGTGGGCCCCCGGCTTGCCAAAGACCCGTTCAGGTAAAATCATGCGCCGCATTTTGCGTAAAGTCGCCGCTAATGAACTTGACAACCTGGGCGACACCTCCACACTTGCCGATCCGTCGGTAGTTGAAGAAATTATTGATCATCGCGCTAACAGATAAGACTTAACCTTCGCGCTGCCCTTTCTACTGTGTTCATGACTGTAACTGTGGTAAGGGGATTCCGTGTTCATTGTCCAAATTGCGTAAATTGCGTAATTCGTTGGCTATACAGTTTAAATCAATTTTAGCTTGGCTGGGGTGCGTGGAAAGTCGGTTAGGGTAGATAATCTTCTTCCTTTGCTTTGCTTTGCTTTGCTTTGAGCTAGCCTTATTCCGAACTCAGGTTAAGTTAGCTAAACAAACATAAAGGTGAAACGCACAAGGCTTAAAACCGCCCCTTTAGCCTTGTGCCTTTAATGTAATTCCCGGTGCCGGACAATCACATTGACGAAGGGACTCTTAAAGTGTTTGATCAATGAGTCAACCAGATAAACAGAGCGATGTTGCCCGCCTGTGCAGCCTATCGCAACGGTCAAATAGCTACGCCCTTCAGCTTCAAAGCGGGGTATCCATCGTTCAAGAAAACCGGTTATATCCTGAAAAAACTCAGCTACCAAGGGTTGTTCTTTAAGAAAATCCATTACCGGCTGATCTTTTCCCGTCAAAGCCCGCAATTCTGGAATCCAGTAAGGATTTGGCAGACTTCGCGCATCAAAAACAAAATCGGCATCTAATGGAACGCCATGTTTAAATCCAAATGACTGGAATTGCAAAGAGATATGTCTGAAATCGCGTTCACCTATCTGATCTCTGATAAGTTCACGCAACTGATGGTAATGAGTTCGGCTGGTATCTATGACGACATTCGCATGTTTGGCAATCGGTGTGAGCATTTCCTTTTCAATTTTCAGTGCTTCCTTTAACGGTATATTGTAATCCGTCAGCGGATGCCTTCGGCGAGTTTCACTATAACGTTTCAATAATGTAGCTTCTTCCGCCTGCATAAAAATAATTTCACAATCAATGCCTTTACTGCGGATTAATTTCAAGCTTTCGGAAAAATTGGCCAGACTTTCACACTGATTTCTGGCATCAATGCCAATGGCTGTTTTTGCATAAGTTTTCTGATCCTCCAGCATGACATGATTAATAAAATCTTCCAACAGGGTCACAGGAAGATTATCAATACAATAATAACCGCAATCTTCCAAGGTATCCAAGGCGATACTTTTACCTGAACCAGACAGGGCACTGACAATTAATAGTTTCATAAATGTAGGTACAAGGTCCTTATTAAACCTTGTACCTTGTAGCCATTTTACCTATGACTTCCGGTTTTTTCTTTATGTTTGGAAATTTGACGTTCCAACTTGTCTACCATCGCATCAATGGCTGCGTACATATCTTCCTGATGATCTTCGGCAAATAATTTTGCTCCACTTAGCTGCAGGGTTGCTTCTGCTTTTTGAACTAATTTTTCTACGCTTAAAATAACGTGTACATCAGTAACATTGTCAAAATGACGGGCTAATTTTTCAAATTTTGCATCTATATGTGCTCTTAAAGCATCGGTTACTTCAAGGTGAAGGCCTGTTATGATAACTTGCATGGAATAAACTCCTTTAATGGTAAATGGTTGGGTTGTATTATCTGCTGATGCTACAGAATACGCTTTCGCTGACTAGATGATGAAATAAGCATTGCTTCACGATACTTGGCAATAGTTCTTCTGGCAACATTGATGCCCTTTGCTTGTAAAAAAGCGGCAATTTTTTTATCACTTAACGGTCTTGCTTGATTTTCATTGTCGATTAATTCTTTAATAAAAGCTCTGATGGCGGTGGATGAACATTCGCCACCTCCTTCAGTTGAAACATGACTGGAAAAGAAATATTTGAATTCAATTATACCATTCGGGGTATGCATATATTTTTGCGTTGTCACTCTGGAAATGGTTGACTCGTGTAATTCCAGTTCTTCGGCAATATCTCTCAATACCATGGGTTTCATGGCAATGGACCCATGTTCAAGAAACCCGGTTTGCTTTTCAACGATACATCGGGCAACGCGTAATAATGTGTCGTTACGGTTGTAAAGATTTTTGATAAACCATTTTGCTTCCTGTAAGTGGTCTTTCATACAAACATTATCTTTACTGTTATCCGCCCTTTTAATCAGTGCTGAATAAAACGGATTTATACGCAATTTAGGTGCTATGTCCGGATTCAGGTCCACTTGCCATTGATCGTTTTGTTTAGTCACATAAACATCGGGAATAACGTATTCTGAATCTGACTCTTGTATTTTCGCGCCCGGCTTGGGATCCAAGGTTCTGATTAACGTGACTATCTCATCCAATTGATGCTCGGTCACCTCAAGTTTGCGTATGAGCTTTGCTTGCTCATGAGTGGCCAACAGCTTCAGATGTCGAGTAACTATGACCAGCGCCTCCTCTCGATAAGGTGTTGTTTCGGGCAATTGCTGTAACTGCAATCTTAAGCAATCACTTAAATCAATAGCTGCGACACCTGGAGGATCAAACTGTTGTACTCTATGCAACACGGCGATAACTTCATCAAAATCGAGATCGTCAAATTGACCCTGCAGACCCTGAAAAATGTCCTCAGGAGTGCTGCACAGATAACCGTCTTCATTAATGGAATCAATTATTGCCATGGCAATCGCATGATCCCGCTCTGAAAATGGGGTCAATTCCAGCTGCCATAGCAAGTGATCCAGCAATGTTGATGCGTTACTCCGCTGGGATTCAAATTCAACAGTCTCGGGGTTATTAGCACCCGAGGCCAAAGCGCTCTCATAAATATCTTCCCATGAAGAATCGATGGGCAATTCATCCGGTATATTTGTTTGTGAGCCTTCGCTGGTGATCAAATCCGAGTTTTCAGTCTTTTTTTCGGATGCAGTAGCTGCTTCCCGCGGACCGCTTTCTTCATCATTAATTTCCAGCATTATATTAGACTCAAGAGCCTGCTGGATTTCCTGCTGTAAATCTAATGTCGACATCTGCAACAACTTGATCGCCTGCTGCAATTGCGGCGTCATGGTTAATTGTTGGCCTAGCCGAAGATGTAAAGATTGTTTCATTCGCTCACAATTTTCAGTAGGGGTAATCCCTTGTGGTTACCCTGTTTTTGGTTAAGACAACCATACTGGAACATGTTCATCGTTCGCAATAAATATCGTGTTTATTTGGGCAACCCCAAGGGTTACCCCTACATTAAAGGCTAAAGTTATTACCTAAATAAACTTTACGCACTTCCTCATTGGCAACGATGGTTTCCGCATCACCTTCTGCGATCACCTTGCCTTCATTAAGTATATACGCACGGTCACAAATTCCTAGTGTTTCTCTGACATTATGCTCGGTAATTAATACGCCAATTCCGCGATCTTTCAAATGCTCAATAATTTTTTTAATATCTTCTACCGATATTGGATCAACACCAGCAAAAGGTTCATCCAGTAATATGAATTGAGGATCGGTCGCTAATGCTCTGGCAATCTCAACACGCCGACGTTCACCACCCGACAGGCTCAAGGCAATTTGGTCACGCAGATGCGTAATATGAAACTCCTGTAATAATTCCTCAATGATTAGTTCTGCCTTGTCCTGATGTTAAATCAGAACGAATTTGCAAAACGGCTCGTAAATTATCCGCAACACTTAATTTTCGAAAAACCGAAGGTTCCTGTGGTAAATAACCGATACCGTGTGCAGCCCTTAAATGCATGGGATAATGGGTAATGTCCTGTGAATCGAGTGTAATCTTGCCTTCATCGGCTTTAATCAGGCCAACCATCATGTAAAAACTGGTCGTTTTTCCTGCGCCATTAGGCCCCAATAAGCCAACGACCTCTTGGGTATTAACATGCAATGACACACCGTCTACCACATTACGTTTATTGTAGGTTTTAATCAGCTGGTTTGCTGCTAGTATGGCCATTTTAAAAAGTAAAAGATAAAAGAAAAAGGTACAGGCATTGCAATGTAATGTTCTTACGTTTGTATCTTGTATCTTGTACCTTGTGTGTTTTCATTTTTTCGTGTCCTTCAGAGTCGATTTTTCTGACATTGGTTGTTGCTCTTTGGCTTTCGGTTTCAATATGACATGTACACGTTTGGAATCGGTTGATTTTTCTCCCGCTTTAACCAGTGATGTTTTAATATCATACTCAATCAAATTACTGGAATAAGTGGCATTACCTTGCCAAACGGTAGCATCATTTATCAGAATTAACAGGTTCTTTTTAGGATAAAACTCGCCTGTCAACGCTTCACCTGTTATATCTTCAGCGCCTTCGCTAGGTGTTTGTTTGAATTTTGCCTTATTACCTGTAAACACCAATTTCTCAGCATCACCGTCAACAAAATAAACTACCAACTTATCTGAATTGACCCGGATACTGCCCTGAATCGAGATGACATTCCCCGTATAAATGCTGGTGGCTGTTACATCATCATAAGTGGCCGTATTTGAATCAATGGTTATCGGTTGTTCAGAATCACTTTCCAAAGCACACAACCTGAAACTCATGAGTCCCAATAGTAATGCACAACAGTAAAAGACTGCCGGTTTTTTATTTTGTTTCATATTTCCCCTTCACATTAGCGAGTAACTGCAGATGAATTGGCTCAACAAAGGTCAGTTTCATTCCTATTCCTGTTGTCTTGTTTGGCGGACTGATCAACTCTGCCCACTCACTGGTTTCTGCATAACTGGTTTCCGGTTTTACTTTTAACATGCTGGTATTGATTGTAAGTTGAGTGACACCCTCGGCCTTTTCTCTGTCAATTGTAACCTTGCCATTTAAAAATAGATCCTTACCGTCACCAGACAGAATGCCGGTCCCTGATTTAACGACCCACGGCGGCTTTTTTTCATTATGAAAAAACATAATCGGATTTAACATGTGGGTGGTGCCATCATCGCTGTAATGAGTCATTTTATCAGCAAGCAATTTGTTTTTTACCCTGCCGAGCTCATTCATTTCCCATTTTGTATAGCCTTTACTGAAATAATCCGGGCTATGTGCAGCAGGAACCTGGCCATGATAAATCTCATCAACACCCGTCAACTTTACCAACCACCAACTAATTAAGGCGATAACGGTCAAGTACAGATATATCTTATTTTCTCTTAGACTCATTTTAAGTAAGCGTTCAAGACTTCGTCAAAGCGTCCCTGTGCCTGCATAATAAAATCGCATACTTCTCGCACCGCCCCGTGTCCCCCAGACAACGTTGTACACCAGTCGGCTCGTTGTTTGACGGCAAAGTTTGCATCAGAAACGGCAATAGCAAAACCGACTCTTGTCATGATAGGCAAATCCAGCAAGTCGTCACCAACATGTGCCGCCTGTTCCGGCATGATGCCCATTTTCTCAATGATCTCATTAAAAGCAGCCTGTTTATTTTCATGTCCCTGATAAACATGCTCGACACCCAGATTTTTCATGCGTAGTGCTACCGAGTTTGATTTTCGTCCGGAAATAACGGCGACCTCAACACCTGTTTGACGTAAAAGCTTGATACCATGACCATCACGGGCATGAAAAGATTTGTATTCGTTACCCTGGTTATCGAAAAAAAGCTTGCCATCGGTTAAAACACCATCCACATCCAAAATCAATAATTTAAGTTTTTTGGCTTTTTCCACAGCTTTTATCAAGGAGGTCTGCGATTTCTCTTTCATCACACTATGCCCGCCCGTATTAAATCATGCATATTCAAAGCGCCTATCGCAAGCCGTTGTTCATCAACGACGATCAAGGCATTAATTTTTTTTTGTTCCATAATCTGCATGGCCTCAGCGGCAAGAATATCCTCAGAAATAACCGCACACTGAGGCGTCATTACCGCGCTGATAGCGGTATTTTGAATATCGAGATTTTTCGCCAGTGTACGCCGTAAATCTCCATCGGTAAAAATGCCGATTACCCGATTGCCGGCATCGACTATAGCGGTCATGCCCAACTTTTTCTCAGTCATTTCCAGTAAAGCATGGCTGATAAACGCAGACTCAGGAACTGAGGGTATATCATTGCCGACATGCATAATATCGCTTACCCTCAATAATAGCCTTCTGCCTAAACTACCGCCGGGATGAGACAAGGCAAAATCGTCACGCGTAAAACCCCTTGCTTCAAGTAATGACACCGCCAACGCATCACCCATCACCAGC
>NQJI01000126.1 GCA_002256705.1 Methylococcaceae bacterium NSM2-1 | reverse complement strand
GGTCCAATATTTTTTATGCTGCGTATCAATTATGGTTATTATATATGAGCCCGGACACTCCCGTCGTAGCCATCGTCAACATCGGAAAATCAGACTCCAAGTATGTATTTCAACCATCTCGATTTCTTAAAAGCTTTACGTATCTCTCTTTTGCAGAAACCTTTCCGTATTCGCCGCTGGATTTATGTGCTGTTCTTCAGCACCCTCTTTCTCTCATTCATAATCCTGGTGGCGCTCCTTAGATGGCTTGACACCCTTTTTTTTCCTGACTTTCGAAAGATCGAAGTCCATCAGCCGGTATTCATCATTGCCCCGCCCCGGAGCGGGACGACTTTTTTCCAAAATGTGCTATGCCAGGACGAGGAACGCTTCATCTATTGGAAGATGTACCAGACAATCTTCCCCTCCATCTGTTTTCAAAGGCTGCTCGATGCATTGGTTTGGTTTGACCACAAGCTGGGCAGCAAATTTGGCAGGTTCTTGAATTGGTGTGAGGTAAAGTGGTTTGGCGAATGGGATAAGCTACACCGGATGCGTCTGGACCAGCCGGAAGAAGACGGGGCTATCTATCTTTACGCATTTGCTACCGAGGCCATCTACATGCTGTTTCCCTTCGTCAAGGAGCTTTGGAATTTAGGTTTTCACGATGCGCTTCCGACTGAAAAACGCCAAAAACTGATGGCCTTTTACCGGAGCTGTCTACAACGTCAGATTTATGCCAACGGCAATGGACGCGCGATGCTGATAAAGTCGACTCAATCATGCGGGGCAGTCGAGTCCCTCAAAAAGGAATTCCCGGATGCGCGTTTCATTACTATCATGCGCCATCCCTTCGAATCAATCGCTTCCAATCTCAGTCTGACTGTTCCTGTTTGGCAGACCCATTCCCCGGAAATTACCAAGGATGGCCCGGAATCTCAGGCTTACGCTGGCCTAGTGGTAGAATGGTATAAACATTTATTTCGTTTTCGCTCGCAAGTCGCGCCGGAAAATTATTTCTGCATTGATTACCGCGATCTCAGGGACGATCCCGCTCGGACCCTCGAGTGGCTTTACGGCCATTTCGGCTGGGAGATGAGCGAAGCATTCCAGGCTAGGCTCAATGAGATCACGAGCCGGCAGAGGACCTTCAAGAGCAAACACGAATACACACTGGAAGAATTCGGATTGTCCCGTCAGTGGTTGCAAAGTGAACTAGCTCCCGTGCTGGAGGCCTACGGTCTCGCCCTGAACGGGGATCGTTAGCGGACACCTAAAGCCTCTTTTCCACCTGCCAAGCGATAGTAGGCGACGTGCAGAAGCCCCAGGAAAATAAGCAGAAGGCCATTGGCGACGACCGCTCCCAACACTGCCGTGCCGGCGAAACCGTCCACGGCGACAAGCAGGGCTAAGGCGATGTTCCGATTGGCGGTTCCGAAGGCAATCACTTGGCGGCCGGCAGGCAGCGCCCCACCCAGAGCGAGACCCAACAGGAATGACAGTTCGCCCGCCAAAGCCATTGCCAGCAGGGATTTCCAGCCGGTGGACATGATGGTCCCGAATTCCACGAAAGTAACGAAGGCCAGGGATATGGCTCCGGTGGCTTCCGCAAGGACTTCCAGGGGGCGGAGTATTCGCAGGGCCAGATTAGGCAGCCCATGGCGCAGGGCCATTCCTATAATGAGCGGAAGGGTGACGGTGGCAAACAGCACCGCCAGGATGCCCAAGGGATGGAAGCGGAGTGCGCTGGTATCAACTAGTCCCGCGAAGCTTGCCTCACAGACCAACGGGGTGAGAAAGGTCGAAAATATCGGAAAAATCGCCGTCAGCCCTGCGGCGAGCGCCAGATCGCCCCGGGCCATTTTTACAAAAACCGGCACCACCGGCGCGAACGGGGCGGCCGCCAGCAGAAGCATGCCCGAGGCGATTTCCGGAGGCAACGCGAAACCCCGGACGAGGACGGACACCACCACTGGAACCAACACAAAATTGAGCGGCAGGACAAGCGCCAGGCGGCTGTGGCGGAGAGCACTGGCCACGGCCGCCAGTTCGAGCCGCAACCCGACCGCAAGCAAAAGGCCGCCGAGGGACAGCATGGTCAGGGCGCGTATCAGGGTTTCGGGTTGGAACGGAATGAAATCAGGCAACATATGACTCGAAGTGGCAAACTATGGAAGCTGGTTGGAAAACGTGCGACAATTCCTGGTTTTGACAGCAGGTATCCGCCCGCAACATGTCAGTAGCCACACCCTGAGAGAGGAGAAACCTTGATCCACCCAAAATTACGCTTGCGCACCCGAATCGACCACCTGTTGTCCCGCTGGTTTTATTTTTCGATGCGCCATGCTGTGTTGGTGATCGTCCTCTCTATCCTGGCCGCTACGGGCGCTCTATACTACACGATCAACAACCTTCGCATCAATACTTATCCCGGCAACGTCCTCTCGGACAAGCTGCCCTGGCGCCAGGACAAGCTGGCCTACGAGCGAGCCTTCCCCCAATTCCGTGATTCCATCGTCATCGTCCTGGACGCACCGACGGTGGATCAGGCTCGCAACGCCGCGGCTCAGCTTTACCGTCGGTTAAGTGAAGATTCCAGCCATTTTGAGTGGATTTTTTATCCGCCGGAGAGCCGCTTCTTCCGGGAAAACGGGCTTTTGTTCGAAGACACCGAGGATCTCGAAAAACTCTCCGACCATCTGGCCAAGGTTCAGCCATTCCTTTCCGAAGTATCTTCCGACCAAAGCATACGCGGTACGCTCAATCTCCTTGGCCGCGCCCTGCGAGAGGACAAGGATGCGAAACTGGAGCTTGGCAGCGTGCTCGACCGGATTGCGGGGGCGCTTCAGGGCTATCTCGGCGGTTCCGCAACACCCATGTCGTGGATCGAGGTCATGAGCGGTAAGGATTCCAAGGTGGAGGACAAGCGAGTTCTGATGGAGATAATGCCAAAAATCGAGTACAGTTCGCTCGCCCCCGGCGAAGACTTGATGGTGTCCATTAGGAAAACCGGGGAGGAGCTGCATTTTGCAGAAAGCGGCGTGACGATGCGCCTGAGCGGCGCCGCAGCCCTGTCGATTGATGAACTCAAAAGCGCCAGCGTCGGTGCCCAGATGGCAAGCCTGGGCTCGTTCCTCGGAGTCAGTCTGGTCATGCTGGTCGGGCTGCGCTCGCTGTGGCTGGTACTGTCCGTGCAGATCGGCCTGGTGCTGGGGCTGATTTTCACGGCCGCATTCGCGGCTCTGTTTCTTGGCCAGCTCAACCTGATTTCAGTAGCGTTTTCCGTGATGTATATCGGCATCGGCGCCGATTATGCGATTTATCTCAGCCTCCGTTACCGGGAACTGGCGGCCCGTTCGGAGAGCCACCGCAGTGCGTTGAAACGGGCAGTCCGTCACGTCGGCGGTTCATTGGAAATCGGCACCCTGACCACCGCCATCGGCTTTTTTTGTTTTATCCCCACCAGTTACCGTGGTGTCGCCGAACTGGGCATCATTTCAGGTGCCGGCATGTTCATCAGCCTGTTCGTGACCCTTGCCATCCTGCCTGCTTTCCTTGGTCTCCGTCGGCCGATCCGCCACCTCGGGCCCCATGCAGGGCACGCACAGTTGCCCGGATTCTTCCAGGAACTTCTGACTTTTCCGCTACGCTATTCCCGGGGAGTCCTGGTCGTCTGCGCCATCATTGCGATTCTGGCCGCCGTGCAGTTGAAATTTGCGAGTTTCGACCAGAATCCTCTAAACCTGCAGGACCCTACGGCAGAATCAGTCCGAACCTTCCGGGAGCTTCTCCGGGATAGCCGGAATTCGCCCTGGTCCCTGGCCGCCCTGGTCAAAAGTCCGGAGGAAGCCAGTGCAATTAAGGCAAAACTGGAAAAGCTGCCGGTGGTGGACAAGGTTCTGACCCTGGACGACTTTGTGCCCGAGGACCAGGATGAAAAACTGGAACTGATTGACCAACTGGCGCTGACCCTGGGGCTCCAAGTGGACACCACCGAGGCCAAGCCTCCACCCAGTCCCGACGAGGAGGCAGCGGCCCTCCGGCAATTCCTGGCAACGCTCTCGGCCTACCTCGCCGCCCATCCCGATGCTGCCGACGCGCCGGAGGGTTTCCGCCTGGAAGTGCAACTGGCCCGTCTGGTGGAACGCATCCAATCGCTTCCGGAACCCGCCCGAACCGAGGCCCTGCACCGGGTTTCCGAAGTACTTCTGGGATCGCTGGGAAGCCAGTTGCGGCAGCTCACCGATGCCCTCAAGGCTCATCCGGTGGGTATCGCGGACCTGCCGGAGGATTTCCGGGAGCGCTGGGTATCAAAGGGTGGAATCCAGCGGGTCGAGATTCGACCGAAAGAAGACCTGCATGATCCCGAAGCCATGAGGCAGTTCGTGGATCAGGTCCGCCAGGTAGTGCCTCACGCCACCGGTGTTCCGGTGCTATTCCTGGAGTCTAGCGACGCCGTGGTCCAGGCGTTCTTGCAAGCGTTCGGTTATGCTATCGTGGCTATAACCCTGGTCCTGTTCCTGACTATGGAGAAGAAAATCGACGTGCTCCTGGTTTTGGCACCGCTGCTTCTGGCCTCGCTCCTCACCGGTGCGGCCATGGCTCTGGCGGGCATTCATTTCAATTTTGCCAACATCATCGCACTGCCGCTGGTGTTCGGCATGGGTGTAGACAATTGTATACACATGGTGCATCGTTTCCGGACCGCGCCGCCCAGGGACGGCATTCTCCTCCACACCAGTACGGCGCTGGCGGTCGTGCTCAGCGCCCTCACCAATATCAGCGGCTTTGGTAACCTAGCGGGTTCGCCCCACCACGGGATGGCGAGCATGGGCGTCATGTTGACCATAGGCATTCTGGCGAC
>NQJI01000125.1 GCA_002256705.1 Methylococcaceae bacterium NSM2-1 | reverse complement strand
GTTGTACTCATCCACCGGCAGGCCGGTTTTTTCATCCTATGCGCTTTAATAAGCCTTGCTGTTGCAGCTTTTGCAGATGACGTTCAATGGTGCGGGAACTGACGCCTAACTGTGCTGCCAGTGTTGGAATGGTCAGCTCGGGTTTTTGGTGCAAGGCCTGGATAATCGCCAACGGAGTTTCTCCCGACACCTTTACCGACAGTTTCCCCGACACTATTGGCGGTGATGCAGTCCCAACCTCGAATACTGTTGACTTAAGAGTGTGCGCTCCTTCTCCCTCAGGGAGAAGGCTGGGATGAGGGGATTCAAATAAGCTTTTTTCCTTATTTTGATTTCCCCTCACCCAACCCTCTCCCGCTGGAGAGGGCTTTGTCTGACTTAAGTCAACAGTATTGACCTCAATTCCTGCCCGTAATGCCTGCACTAAAGCACCCAGCATAAATTCGATAAACACAGTGCAGTCACTGGCTTGATCCGTCGCGCCCAGCACCCGATAATACTCGCTTTGCTGCTCATGAATAATACTTTCAACCGGCAAATACGCCATTTCTGCGCGCCACCGACTCAAGATCAAGGTCTGCCACAAACGCCCCAGACGACCGTTGCCGTCGCTGAACGGGTGAATAAACTCAAATTCATAATGGAATACACAACTGGCAATCAGAGAGTGAATGTCAGTACTGGCAAGCCAGCCCAGCAAATCAGTCATCAGGCGGTGGATTTGTGCTGCGGGAGGCGCCATGTGTACCTGCTCCTGTTCCCGGAAAATACCCACACCGCCACTACGCCACTGCCCGGCATTATCAATCAGGCCCAGCATCAGGCGTTCATGCGCTGTCCGTAAATGCTCGCCGTTGGTGGTTTGCCAATGCGGTAATTTTCTCGTGATTTCCAACAATACCACTTGAGCCATAAACAGGATATAGACCTGAAATTCTGTTATCAGCTTTCAGGGCCTTTCCATAGTTAAAAGTTAATATTTGGCCTAACTTATTTTTACTCCACCCGTCCGGCACACCATCAGCAATCTTGATATGCTCATAACCGGGAAAGCGCAGGTGAACAAACCACTCCTGATACAACAGCCGCGCTGATTCTTCCAAAAGCTGAATTCGGCGGCGGTTGTTTTCGATTAGGTAGTCGTACTTGCTAGCAATCTCAACAATCTTGTTTTGAACAAAGCGATCTATTCTTGGAACTTCAATTTCTTCAATTCGATATAGGGCTAATTTGGGTTGCGATGTTCCACCTGCTTTTGCCGCGATTTGACCTTGACCAGCATAACTTTTAAGAAAATACATCAAAAACTGCGGATTAAATGCCGGGGCTATTTCGCAAATTTTGGCAGCATTCTCTGTAAGATTAGCGCCATCAAAATCGCTTGGAACCATACTTACCCTACCGATAGTTCCTGCAATGCTAATATAGGCATCATCTTTCCCGATAATGTATCGACTAACAGTGTCATGAACATGTTGTTCGATATACATGATCTGTGAAGTAAGAAGACCATTTTTCGGACATATCCGTAACTCTAATGTAAGCATGTTCGGTTTTTTCCGGCATTAGCTCGGCTCCTTTAGGTAGTCGCTTACCACCTTTAATCCGTGCAATTTCACCAAGCCTCACTACTTCAATTCCTATCATACCCCAGCTCCCCAAAGTTACGAGCAATGTGTGCCGCCAGTTCCGCCGATTCCTCGCATCCTGGTTCCCAAGCTCCGGCTTGGGAACCAGGATGTCGAAGCTCCAGCTTCGCGACACTGGAAGCTGGAGCTTCCAGAACCGGATTCCCAAGCCGGAGCTTGGGAACTAGTCTTAACAGTTTTATGCAAAGCTTGCATCGCCGCTATGAAGTCAGGTACTGGCTGCAATACAGTTGGCTTAAACCGCTCGCTGAGCGGAGTCGAAGCCAGTTGTCCGCTTCGGCTCCGCTCAACGAACGGATTCTCTTGGAGGGAAATTGTTAAATCAACAGTGTTGGGTTCGGGCTGGGACTGATTCGATTCGATTCGAACACATTACAGGTATCAGCCTCGCGTAACACGCTATCCACATAACTTTGCATCAGCTCGACAAAACGCGCTTCTTGCCCACGATACAGCCAGACAATCGAGCTCAGGTTTTGCAATTGCTCCGGGCTAAAGTCCATGATTTTGCGGGTGACTTTACGATAGACATTCCGCGCATCTATCATCAGCACCTTGTCTTGATGTGGCTTCGGCTTGGCTTTGTTCAAAAACCAGAGTTGGCAAGGCACGGTACGGGTATAGAAGAAGTTGCCGCGTATGTCGATCATCACATCGACATGGCCGGTTTTGACCAGTTGCTCACGCACTTTGCCTTCGGCTCAGGCCAGGCTTAGCAAAGGGGATTGGGTGAGGGGATATAACTAGGCTTTGTTCCTTATTTTGATTTCCCCTCACCCAACCTTCTCCCTCCGGAGAGAGACAGAACATCCGATAAATGTATGCATAGGTTAACCCTTAGGAAAAAGTAGCAGCATAGTGCTTGCCGCGCGCACCTTGAGAATTAAAGCACGCGCATAATTGTTGTAACGATATGGAATCCAAAGATATCGCTGGCTGAGCGAAGTCGAAGCCAGCAGTTAAGCTGATTGCCCGCATCGACTCCGCTCAGCGAACGGCTTAAATCGATTCATTTATAATCTGTGAATCTGTGGCAACTGTGATAGCCCACATGGCTAAGGCACGCGCGGCACGCCCTTCAAATAGGCTGTTCAATCAATATAAGCCATCGCCGACCAGCTAACGATGTGTTTAAAATCAAGTCTGGATATTAGCGTTTGAATGGCTTTTGCTACTTTTTCCGGCTCATCGTAAAATTCAATTATTAACGGTAATTCCAGTGACAACGTTAGCAGGGACGATGTATGTATCTCGCGGTTTTCGCCAAATCCGGCAATACCCCGAATAATGGTGACGCCAAATATTTTTTCTTCATCATGCAGAATATCCAAAGCCTGATTTAACTGATCATGCCCTTCCAGTGTGTAGACTCTGGCCATAGTGACCTCTTTTGTACTCATATCTGCTTACCCGCTAATAAACCCAGCCAAATGACTAATAAACAGCTCAAGCCATTACCGACAAAAATACCCAGCATTAGATTTGTGTGGGACTCGAACGAATAACCGTGTTCTATCAAAAACAGGATTAAATATAAACCGGACAAAGTTAAATAAGTACCCACCATGATAACAATAATTGCAGCAAGATATTCCATGGGAAGCGCTACTTTTTGCAACAGAATGGTCGCTATAATGCCGATTAAAAAAGCGCCGATGGCATTGACTATCATCAGCGCATAAGGAATGACGCCTCCACTCCAGTGGATCATACCGCCCGAATAGAGAAATAAATATCTTCCGCAAAGCAAGCCGATCCACACGGCAAATAGACAGCCAAGCACGCTGACCACCATATTTAAAACTGCTTTGGTTATACTGCCCTGCTCTATCAGATATAACGTTTCCAGCGAAAAAGTGGAAAAGGTGGTAAACGCGCCGATAAAGCCAACCAGGATGGCCGCTCTATAATCAAACGTAAGGGTGACACGTTGCTGAAACAGGGCTTCGGTAAGTAAACCGATTAAAAAAGAACCAACGACATTAACAACCAATGTGCCATAAGGAAAGCCCCGGCCCAGCCACTGATAAAGTCCCGAAGATACTAAAAACCGAACTACCGCGCCACATGACCCGCCTAATGCAACCGCCATCAATTGATTCATGGCTAGAACTTGATAAAGTGTTCCCGGTAATAGCGCAGCTCTTCAATCGATTCAATAATATCGTCCAGGGCCTGATGCGTGGATTCTTTATTAAAGCCGTTTTTGACTTCGGGCGCCCATCTTGCAGCCAGTTCCTTGAGCGTTGACACATCGATATTTCGATAATGAAAATACGCTTCCAGCTTGGGCATATAGCGATATAAAAAACGTCTGTCCTGACCAATACTGTTACCGCAAATAGGCGAAGTATTTTCGGGCACCCATTGCTTGAGAAACTCAATCGTTAACCGCTCTGCTTCAGCTTCATTGATGGTAGAAGCCTTGACGCGATCGATCAAACCGGACCCGCCATGATGTTCCTGATTCCATTCGTCCATTGCCGCCAGTGATGCATCAGATTGATGCACCGCCAGTACCGGCCCTTGTGCAAGAATATTTAAATCTTTATCGGTAACAACCGTAGCAATTTCAATAATTAAGTCACTGTCCGGATTTAATCCCGTCATTTCAAGGTCTATCCAGATAAGATGCTGAGAATCCTGCGCCATTTATTGATTCCATTGTGTTGAAGGTGGCGGTTAGTGTAGCATTGGCTAATCTGTACGTCTAACTCTTAAACTTAATGTACCTGACCTATGAATACCTTTACAATTATCTTCTTAATCGCACTGATTATTTCCTCTTCGATACAATTTTGGCTGGCTAAACGCCAGGCTGATTATGTCGCAGCTCATCGCTTTGCCGTGCCCGACGCTTTCAAAAGCAAGGTTCCATTGGAAGCACACCAAAAAGCCGCTGATTACACACTTGCAAAAATCAAACTGGGCAATATTGACGGCGCACTCGGGATTATAGTTTTGTTGTTACTGACCCTGGGCGGTGGTATCAATACGGCTTTTGAATATTGGAACTCCATTGTCTCATCACCCTTAATTGCTGGCGTAGCGGCAACAGCCACTATTTTTCTGATAATGACACTGGTAGAAATACCTACAAGCGTTTATCAAACCTTTGTGATCGAAGAAAAATTTGGCTTCAATAAAAGCTCGGTTAACCAGTTCATCAAAGACCAGTTGCTGCATCTTGGTTTGGGCGCGGCAATAG
>NQJI01000124.1 GCA_002256705.1 Methylococcaceae bacterium NSM2-1 | reverse complement strand
GTGTACCAATGTCGTTGCCTTGTCTCATGCCCTGGGTAGGGTTATGTGATGTCCAGAACAACCGTAATAACTCAAAGTATGATGTTAATGCCGGATCATAAATGACTTTTACAACTTCGTTATGCCCGGTTAAGCCGGTGCATACCTCATCATAGGTCGGGTTTGGAGTATAACCACCGCTATAGCCAACTGCTGTACTGAAGACGCCGGGATGTTGCCAGAATTTCCGTTCAGCCCCCCAAAAGCAGCCCAGACCAAACAATGCCTGCTGCACGTTAGCCGGAAATGGCGGAGCAATAGGATTGCCCGTTACAAAATGTTTATTGGTAATGGGCATGGCAGTATCTCTGCCCGGTAATGCTTCAGAAGGACTCGGCATGATGAGCTTTTTTGATGAAAAAATCATGGCTTATGGTATTTTGGCAAAAGAATTCAGCTGGTATCTAAAACGCGCAAAAAGTAAACCGCCACAGATTCACAGATTAAACGTATCCACATAATTTGTGAATCTGTGACAGTGGGGGTATTTTTTACGAGTTACCTTAACTAGAACTTATAATTATAACAAAGCAGATATTTTTAACGAGAGAATCATGATAGAGCAAGATTTATTACGCCGTTTTTTATTTGAAGATTTAGGCGTAAGGGGTGAATGGGTCAAATTAACAACGAGCTGGCAAGCGGCTAAACAGCATCAACAGGGCTCTCAAAATGCGCAACTTCAATTGGGGCAGGCGTTGGCGGCTGTGGTTATGTTGTCGGCAACAGTCAAATTTAAAGGCTCAATGATACTTCAGGCGCAAGGTGATGGCGACTTGAAAACACTGGTTGCACAGTCTACGCATGATCGAAAGATACGCGGTTTGGTACGGTGTAATGATCATGTCCCTGCGGGATCATTAGAAACCCTATTTGGGCAGGGACAGCTGGTTTTAACCATAGAACCCGACAATGCCCAGCCTTATCAGGGTGTCGTGCCACTAAAAGGGAAAAACTTGGCTGCCGCCCTGCAAACTTATTTTGAACAATCCGAGCAACTTAAAACCCGCTTGTGGCTGTTTGCCAATGAAACCCATGCCGTGGGCTTGTTTTTACAGGAACTACCCTCGCAAAACAGCTCTAAGGCTGATTGGGAACGAATTGAGATACTGGCTGATACGGTCACCGAGCAGGAACTGCTGGAATTGGATTGTGAAAATCTGCTGTATAAATTATTTAATGAAGAAAAGGTCAGGCTGTTTGATGCTGAACCGGTTGAGTTTCGGTGCGCCTGTTCCCGGCCAAGAATCCAGAGAACCTTACGAGCGATGGGCAAAGAGGAGCTGGAAGACATATTACGGGAGCACGGTACCATTCAAGTAGGCTGTGAATTTTGTAGCGAGCAATACCTTTTTGACAGGGTTGATGTAGATATCCTATTGTCTCGGGAAAGCGTGGCTAATCAATCTGAAACCCGGCATTGATCGAATAGTGAGATGAAAAGATTTTTTTTATTAATACTGTCACTTTGGCAGCAACAATTAAAACTTTATATCGTTGCTGCCTTGATAGGGGCAATTATCGGCGTTTTGGTGCTGGCTCCGAGCTACGATTATGTTGATTCACAGCTACATGCAGATAATACAGCATCATCAATCGATTATGTGTCAGGTCAGATTAAAGAACTATTAATGGGGAATATCCCCAAAAATAGCTTAATCCCGTTTTATGCAGAAATTGGCGCTATGCTGGGTTTATTCACCATAGGCATATACAGTTTTTTGCATAAGCGTTTAATGCGAATTGAGCTATTAAAAATGGAACTGAATAAGGATATACCTTCAATTATTCAGCAAGGAGAAGGGCCTTTCCTTGAATTTAAATCTACATTTCGTTGGGACATGGAACAATCTCGCACCAACCGGTTGCTTGAAGGCGTTATATTAAAGTCATTAGCGGGATTTCTCAATAGCAAACATGGAGGTACATTACTAATTGGGGTCGCAGATGATGGCGAAATTATTGGATTGGAAAACGATTATCAGACTCTTAAGAAGCAGAATCAGGATGGATTTGAACAAACCATCATGACAGCGATAGCAGCTAATATTGGGGCGGACTTATGTTCACACGTGAGTGTTTTGTTTCATGTTATAGATAATAAGGATATTTGTCGGCTGATTGTTTCACCATCAGCCAGACCGGTATTTTTAACTCAAGGGAACACTCCAAAACTGTATGTAAGGACAGGCGGTGCAACCCGCGATCTAAATATTCAAGAAGCACTTGAATTTGCGTCAATGAGATGGAAAAGAACCTAGTAGCAAGGACATCATGAGTCAATTTGGTGATATAAATTCTTAACAATAAAGCACTATGTCCATTATTATAATTGCGGCCTCTCGACTCAAGATCAAACTAAATGAATCGATTTACTATGCTAGGAAAGTTTAGAAATGAGCACGGAACAGCAAACCAGAAAAGACATCATCGACAAAGCACTTGAATCAACTGGCTGGAATATAACTGATCCCACGCAAGTTATTCTTGAATTCGATATTAATGTTGACCTGCCGGAAGGTGCATTGACTTGATAAAAAAGGCATCCAATGGATGCCTTTTTTTGACCTTGAAAGCTGACAGTTAAGCGTAGTAATAATGCTTGCGTAACGGCTTTACCACTTCCCAATGGCTGTCCAGCCCTTCCGGAAATACCACCAGATCGCCCGGCACGATACGAACCGGCTCGCCGCCTGCTGGGGTTACAATAATTTCGCCTTCCAGTACATAAGCAGTTTCTGTCTCATCAAAATCAATCGGGAATGTGGAAATTTCTTTTTCCCAGATCGGCCAGTCGGCAACTCCTAATTCTTGCAAACGTTCCTGGCTAGGGTTGTGTTCAATCGTAATTTGACTCATATTTTCCTTTAATTTAATAACTTATGAGCGGCTAATTCTAGCATTTTTACCAGCAAGCCGCTACGTGGTACGGTCGCCAGTTTTGTCAAACCGGATAACCCGCCATTGCTTAAAGGCACCCTCCTATCCGACAGTCTGTGGGTTCACTTGCCCACAAACAGTAAATAACAAAAAACTTGCTGGTTTTTTAAATAAAAGATAGCATCCGAAACTAATTACATGCCGGCTAAGCGTGTAATTTAGCAAGGCGGATATCTAACATAATAATTGCTTATTAGTTACAGGTAATCTTTGCCAGATTTGCGAGGTTTTAAAAGCCTCACAGGTCTAAATCCTGCAAGTAATGAGAAGATGCTAAATTTAAAGTTAGGTATTTGACTTAAAATTTACTTAATCACAAAGCAGGAGAATAAATATGAAACAATATGGTGCTGAGTTTTTCGGAACATTTTGGCTGGTTCTTGGAGGTTGTGGTAGTGCAGTTTTGTCAGCGGCATTCCCGGATGTTGGTATTGGCCTGCTGGGGGTTGCTTTTGCCTTCGGTCTGACCGTTTTAACCATGGCTTATGCAATAGGCCATATTTCCGGTTGTCACCTGAACCCGGCTGTATCGATTGGGCTTTGGGCAGGCGGCCGTTTTCCGGCAAACAAGCTTATAGCTTATATTATTGCTCAATGTTTGGGGGCGATTGTTGCCGGCGGGGTTTTATATCTTATTGTTAGCGGTAAAGCAGATTTTACAACAATCGGTGGTTTTGCTTCCAACGGCTACGGCGAACATTCACCGGGTGGATACTCTTTGTTAGCGGCACTGGTTACAGAAATTGTCATGACCATGATGTTTCTGTTCATCATCTTATCGGTTACCCACAAAAATGCGCCAAGTGGCTTTGCTGGCCTTGCCATTGGTCTGAGTCTGACTCTGATTCATTTAATCTCTATTCCTGTCACCAATACGTCAGTCAATCCTGCAAGAAGTCTTGGCGTTGCAATCTATGCCGGGGATTGGGCATTAGCACAGCTCTGGCTGTTTTGGGTTGCCCCAATTACCGGCGCTTTGATTGGTGCGGTTATCTATCGCTTTATCAACAGCGAAGATTAATAACCTCTAAGCCAATGTGGGGCCGAATTTACCCGCCCATTGAGCGAATGAAGTCTCCTCCACATTGGATCTTATGCGGTTAAATCAACAGATCAAAGCCGCAGCTAAATTTTGCAAGTAAGGAACAAGCACACCAAAATTTCGGCGAATTCATCCTTCGCCAGGACCCTCCTGAGCGTAGCCGAAGAGCTCAGGACAAACGGCATCGGTGTTTCAAGTACCAGGTAAAAAATCCAGCTGACACACTGAATGGTTTTCATATCACGATAATGGGTTACAAAATCCATTGATTTCCGCTACACTCAAGAATTTTCCGCTGTCCCCATAATCCGTTACAATCAGAAACAATTAATGATGAGCCCGTTTTTTATCAGACACTTTAGATCGCGGCGCATTCCATCAGTGGCTGAAAATCAAGGGTTATCAGGACAAGTTTAATTAAAAAGTCGAAACTCAGCTAAATATCGTCGATAATGCTGGGTTGTTTTAACTAAGGCGTTGGATATTCACACCTGTAATGAAGCTGGAAAAAATCAAACTTTCGGGTTTTAAGTCCTTTGTTGATACGACTGTAATTCCTATTACCGGCAATTTGACCGCTATTGTCGGGCCTAACGGTTGCGGTAAATCCAATATTATTGATGCAGTGCGCTGGGTAATGGGCGAAAGTTCAGCCAAACATCTGCGCGGCGGCAATATGTCTGATGTGATATTTAATGGCTCATCCGGACGCAAACCGGTAAGTACCGCTTCAGTAGAGCTGGTTTTTGATAATTCCGAAGGCAAGCTGGGCGGCGAATACGCTCAATACGATTCCATTGCCATCAAAAGGCAGGTTAGCCGTGACGGCCAATCCCTGTTTTTACTGAATGGATCGCGCTGCCGGCGCAAGGATATTACCGACCTGTTTTTGGGTACGGGTTTGGGCTCAAGAAGTTATGCCATTATTGAGCAGGGCACTATCTCGCGGATGGTTGAAGCGAAGCCTGAAGAGCTGAGAGTTCA
>NQJI01000123.1 GCA_002256705.1 Methylococcaceae bacterium NSM2-1 | reverse complement strand
GTGCTATCAAACAGGCAGCAAAACAGCGTTTGATTGACTATAAAAAACAGAAACATGACACTGTTTTACATTTGAGTGTTGATGCCTTATTTGATGTGCAGGTTAAACGCATTCATGAATACAAGCGTCAACTGTTAAATGTTTTGCATGTTATTCATCTTTATAACTGCATAAAAAAAGGTGACGCCGATAGCCGGGTGGCCAGATGCGTATTAATCGGAGGGAAAGCGGCTCCCGGTTATCGGATGGCAAAAAAAACCATCAAATTCATCAATAATGTTGCCCAGGTTATTAATTCAGACCCTGACACCGATAATAAATTAGCCTTGCTGTTTTTGCCGGATTATCGCGTTTCAGCTATGGAAAAAATATGCCCGGGCGCTGATTTGTCCGAACAAATATCCACCGCCGGCAAGGAAGCTTCGGGTACCGGCAACATGAAGCTGATGATGAACGGCGCAATCACTATTGGCACACTGGATGGCGCCAACATTGAAATTCGTGAAGAAGTGGGTGATGAAAACTTTTTTCTGTTTGGTTTGACTGAAGAACAAATTGAAGCGAGGCGAGGCCACTATGATCCGGTCGCTATTATCGACCAGGATGAAGACTTGCAGCAGGTCATGCATCTTCTGGAGTCCGGTCATTTTAATCAATTTGAACCGGGCATATTTGATGATCTGATCAGCTCCATAAAAAGTTCATATGATCCATGGATGACCATTGCTGATTTTCGCAGTTATATTGATGCACAAAAACGCGTTGAAGATGCCTATCGAGATAAAGATCATTGGACCAAAATGAGCATTTTAAATTGTGCGAACAGTGGCAAATTCTCTACCGATAGAACGATTAGCGAATACAATCGGGATATCTGGAAATTAAAACCTCAAGCAGTAAAGCATAAATAATCTCTCAATGATTAATGTCTGCTATACCCGCAATAAATGCGGGTATAGCAGGGACTTTACTATTGCCTTAAATCTTTAACAACGCGCACGACTTCATTTTCATCGGCAATTGTTTCTATGCTGAAACCAAGCTTCTTGACCAGCGATAACATAGGCTTGTTAATAG
This sequence comes from Methylococcaceae bacterium NSM2-1, assembly GCA_002256705.1. Taxonomy (GTDB): domain Bacteria; phylum Pseudomonadota; class Gammaproteobacteria; order Methylococcales; family Methylomonadaceae; genus Methylobacter_C. The sequence goes on along the minus strand of NQJI01000123.1, from coordinate 3,948 downwards.
CCAACACCTCACCTTCAAAGAATGACATGCCTTTGGATTTGGCTGTTTGCAACAATGTTTTCATGAGTCTGGTGCCTATGCCCATACAATGGCAATCATCAGCAACCACCAGCGCAAATTCTACTGAATTGCCATCCGGATTCATCAGGTAACGTCCAACACCCAGTTCACTAGGCATATTTTCATCCTCAGTTACGGCAACAAAGGCCATTTCACGGTCATAATCAATTTGCGTGAAGCGGACTATCATTTCCGGTGTTAATTCCTGTAACGCTTGCATAAACCTGAAATATTTTGTGCGTTCGGACAAGCGATGGAAAAAATTCTTTTCCAAAACTGCATCTTCGGGACGGATAGGGCGGATGGTGATATTAAGGCCATTGGTCAATTGATAATGCTGGGTTAATTCATGGGGATAAGGATGAATCGCCATGTGGGAATATGGGGTCAGCTGATTGGATAATTGGGCTTTAATGCGGGCATCAACAGCCATTACACCGTGTTCATCGACGATCAGCGGATTGATATCCAGCTCTAAAATTTCTGGCAGTTCACTGACCATGGTTGATACGTTCAGTAGCACATCAACCAGGCTTTTTTTATTCGCGGGAGGTAATTGACGGAACGCCTGCAGATATTTGGCTGCCTTGGTTTTGGCAATCATTTGCTCAACCATATAGGCGTTAAGCGGAGGCAGGGCGACAGCATTATCCTGCAAGATTTCGACCATGGTTCCACCCAGGCCAAAGCTGACGGCAGGACCAAACACGGGGTCTCTGACAACACCTATCATCAACTCACGGCCACTGGGGGAACAAAACATGGGTTCAACAGTCATGCCTACTTCAGTTATTTCAGGATGCTTGAGTTTAATGGCGGCCTCCATATCCGCATAGTTGCGGGAAATATCCTGAACACTGTTAATGTTAAGTCTAACGCCGCCTATATCGGATTTGTGACTGAATTCAGCCATATTGACTTTCAAAACCACCGGAAATTTCAATGTTTCAGCGGCAATCATGGCATCTTTTGCACTGGAAACCTTGATGGTTTGCGTGACCGGAATGTGGAAGGCGGCAAGTATGGCCTTGGATTCCTGGGCGGTCAAAACCTGACGGCCTTCTGAAAGTACGCGCTCAATAATTAAACGGGAACCTTCAACATCGGGTTTTGCAAGTTCATCAGTGGGAGAAGGGATTTGTTTCAGCAGGATCTGATTCTGGGCATAGTTAGCCACAAATGAAAATGCATCGACAGCGGCTTCAGGGGTGTTAAAGTGGGCTACTCTGCTATTGGCAAAAAGATCTCGACCTTCCTGAACCCTTGCCCCTCCTGTCCATGATGCTAACACCGGCTTTTTGCTGGCTTTGGCGCCCTCAATAATACATTCAGCAACTTGTGTTGGATTGGTCATCGCCTGAGGCGTCAAAATGACCAGTACACCGTCTATGTTTTTATCTTTAAGGCAAATCTCCAAAGCTTTCTGGTAACGTTCAGAGGTGGCATCGCCCAGAATATCAATCGGATTGGCATGAGACCAGTGTACTGGTAGAACCTCATTTAATGCTTCAATGCTGGCCGGGCTCAGCTCAGCCATAAGCATACCGACATCTTCGGCACGGTCGGTACTCATTACCCCTGGGCCGCCGGCATTGGTTATAATAGCCAAGCGGTCTTTTTTGACCACATAGTTGTTTGCCAAAACACGGGCTGCAGAAAACAATTCATTGATACTGTAGGCTCTAACTACGCCAGCTCGTGCAATGGCGGCATCAAAGACATTGTCACCGCCAACCATAGCTCCCGTATGCGACATGGCGGCTTTGCAACCCGCTTCATGACGACCAGATTTAATCAGGATAACTGGCTTTAAACGAGCGGCAGCTTTAAGACCACTCAAAAAGCGGCGGGCATCGCGTATGCCTTCTACATACATCAAGATTCCGGTGGTTTTACTGTCGGTTGCCAGATAATCCAGCACCTCACCAAAATCAATATCGGCCGCACCACCCATCGATACGACAGTTGAAAAACCGATGTCCTGCACTTTAGCCCAGTCTAAAATGGCCGTGCAAACGGCGCCTGATTGAGATAAAAGCGCCAGATTACCATCTTTAACCGTCCCATCGCCGAAGGTCGCATTAAGCTGTCCGCTCGGTCGAATAACGCCCAGACAGTTCGGGCCAATAATACGGATACTGTAACGGCGAGCAATATCCAGTACTTCTTGCTGCAGTCGTTTTCCTTCTGATCCCAGTTCACCAAAGCCGGCAGTAATAATAATGACTGAGGTAACCCCCTTTTCACCACATTGGCGGATAATGCCGGGAACGCTGGGTGCAGGTGTGGCAATGACCACCAAATCCAACTCTTCAGGGACTGCATTCAAGTCGGGGTAGGCTTTTAAACCTAATAATTGGTCACGTTTGTCGTTCACCGGATAAAGGCCGCCCTTAAAACCAGCCTCCAGCATATTTAGCAGTAGTCGATATCCAACACTGTTTTCACGCTCTGATGCGCCAACAATGGCAACTGATTTAGGGGTGAAAAAACGGTTTAAATAATGAGGACCCATTGATGCTCCGTAGTAAGAAAAAATTGCTTTGTGTGAAATAAATACGACACAGAGCTGAAAAAAAACATCAAAATATTCGATATCTTATGATTGACTAAACTTAAAAGCATGTTTGCCGGTCAATATAACCCATTGATTATTTGGTTTATTAGTTAGCTCTGTGCCGCATTTAAGTTGATGCGTATAGGGTTACGTTGTACTAGGCCGGTCACATTGGTTTTCCGTTGTGTGGCCGTGCAGAGTATAACTTCAGTCTGCTCCGTCCTGATGCTGGAAGCCGTCGCTTGGAAGTGTTTATTAGATACCTGATCTTGATTGCCCCTGGATGATTTTGGATAGTGTAATTATAGCACTGCCTGACTGCATCTTTAGTTCTGGTATGTCGGGACGCTTATCAATACTGATAAGGTTTCGTATTATCCAGGCTTAATCTTTGATCTTTGAATACCTTCAAGGCGATGCAAGACGCTTTTTCACAAGTTTACTTATGAAAATGCTCAGCAGGACATTGACCCTGCCTTAAGCTGATGATCGGCCAATCAGCGGCTCTGGCAAATTCAGTCAGTTTTTCATCAGGGTCAACTGCAACAGGATTATCGACCAATTTGAGCAAAGGCAGATCGTTATGAGAATCGCTATAAAACCAGCTGCCCTGTAGGGTTTCAGTCGAGCTTTTTAACCATTCATCCAATAATTTTACTTTGCCTTCCTGAAAACAAGGGATGCCAGTGAAGCCACCGGTATATCTGCCTGCTACAAATTCAGGTGTTGTTGCCAGTAAATTTTCGATGTTATACAGTTTAACGATAGGCTCGGTAACAAAGCGGTTGGTTGCGGTAATGACCAGTAAAGTATCTCCCCGGTCTCTATGTTTGGTTATCAGTTGCTGTGCAGGTTTCAATAATATCGGTGTGATGACATCTTGTACAAATTGGGCCCGCCATTGATACAGTTGTTCGGGATCGTTATTGGCTAGGGGTTGCAGGGAAAAGCGCAGAAACTCAACAATATCCAGCGTACCTTGTTTGTAATCATCATAGAACTTGGCGTTGGCGCTTTCATAGTGATCTTTATCAACAATCCCCTGATCGACAAGAAATTGTCCCCATAAGTAATCGCTGTCATCGGCTATCAGGGTATTATCCAAATCGAAAATTGCTAAACTCACGTTAAACCTGTCTTAAGTAATTAAAAGGACTGTGTGCTCTGGTGTCTAGAGTTTTTTTATGGAACAATGGAGCCATTAAATAAACAACTTGACCTATTTTGTAATTTTACCAGTTAGCAAGATTAAGATATAGGGCTTGTAAGAGACACAGGTTTTAACATGATAGACTCTAAAGGATACCGGCCCAATGTCGGGATCATCCTTT
>NQJI01000122.1 GCA_002256705.1 Methylococcaceae bacterium NSM2-1 | reverse complement strand
GATTGCGCTATTGATTGCGGGTTACGAACAATCATTTATCGAGCGTGCCGTGGAAGGCTCAACATGGGGCGGTTATTTTGCCGCGCAAAATCACCCGTCATTTCAAAGTGCGATGGTCTGGCGTTTGTTTTTTGGCGGCATGACCTTTGCCGGATTCATTTTGTTAGTCTGGGATTTATTAACGATAGGCAAGGGCGAAACAAGAAAAGCGCCTGAGATTTTTGAAAGTTAAATGTAAGTTACAAGACTAAAAGTAATTAATCAAAAGACTTCCAACATTTATTACTCACCACGAAGTGCACGAAGGACACGAAATGAACTATTTTTCTTCGTGTTCTTCGTGGTGGATAGGTTTTTCATTTTGTGAAAAAACTTTTGGTTATTTAACTCAATACCATCAATCAATAATCGCAGTGTCAAGATGTTTAGCGGAACTCAATCCCTTTAACTTCGATTTATCCTTAATGCCGGCAAAGCGAGTGCCCGCCAGATCTGCTCCGGTAAAATTAGTCTCTTCAAGCGTAGTCCCTGATAAATCGGCCCCTGATAAATCGGCACCCGAAAAATCAGCGCCTGAAAGGTCAACGCCAAATAACACGGTATTTTTCAGAATAGCTCCGGAAAAATTGGCATAGCGCATCAATGCGCGGTCGAAATTGGCATTGGCAAGATTGGCTCCCGATAAATTGGCATTATTCAAACTCGCTCGCATCAAACCCATGGACTGATTTTTCATATCGGCTCCCCAATTGGCGTTGGACAGATTGGCATGAGACAGATTGGCGCGATCCATTACGCCAATAAACCGGCTGCCACTCAGATTCGCGTTAGTCAAATTTGCACCGCCCACGTGTACGCCAAAAATACTGGTATTGGACAGATTGGCATTGGAAAAATTGACTTTCGACAGCACCGATAAATCCAGATTTAATCCGGACAAATCACTGTTGCTCAAATTGGATCGGCGTAAATCAGAACCCCACAAATCTGCCTTGGTAAAGTCCAGGCCGGATAAATCCAGGTCGGTCAAATCCTTTCTGCGTAAGTCAGCCGGATGCGCCTTGTCGGCTTTGGCGAGACGTTTTTCTACTTCCAGCCGATCAAGATCAGCCGCCGATGCCGGCATGCAAAACAATGCAGCCAATACTCCCAGCCAGTAAAAATGAATTTTCATGTGCACACCTTCAAGTAGATAAACAAAATCGGTCTGGAATAAAAAATAACAACCCGAACTTTAGCGTCAGTTCTTTAGTATTGCAACTAACACTTCTCCTGACGAGGAACCTGATTTTCGCAGTTGAAGCAGTTGGCAGGCCGATCATGCAGAGATTTTTCGGATGAATTATCCCTTAGTCGATTATATAGGATGCTCTCTTTCAATTAAGATAAAATAACTTCTAATTGAATAAAGCGTACATTCAAAATTCAGCTACATGCGTTGACTGCTCATATTTTGGGCGCTAAATACATGGTCTGGATGGCATGTAGCGGTAACCGTTATAAGGCCGACGCGATACTTCCCGGGTACGTCAAGCACTACCCGGGAACTATTTATAGCTTGTATACCAAAAATAAAATGTAAATGCTCAACTTATTTTCCTTCCTTTAAACATCAGGACACAGATGAATTCACATCTACAAACACCGATTAAAATTGGCCCCTATCATTTACCCAATCGCATAGTGATGGCTCCCCTGACCCGGATGCGCGCGCCTGACAATAGTCCCACCGATCTGATGGCAATTTATTATGCACAACGGGCCAGCGCGGGATTGATTATTTCCGAGGCGACGCAAATATCGCCGCAAGGTGTTGGTTATCCGGCAACACCGGGTATTCATAACGAATTACAGGTTGCCGGTTGGAAGAAAATCACCGAGGCTGTCCATGCAAAAAATGGTCATATTTTCTTGCAACTATGGCACGTCGGACGCATTTCACACCCCGATTTTCATGATGGCCAGTTACCCGTTGCGCCATCTGCAATAGCACCTGATGGTTTCGCTGTTACGCCTCATGGTATGAAACCGTTTGTTACACCACGCGCTTTAGAAACGGATGAAATTCAGGGCATCGTGGAAAACTATCGACAGGCCGCAAAAAATGCCCTGGATGCGGGTTTTGACGGTATTGAAATACACAGCGCAAATGGCTATTTACTGGATCAGTTTTTGCGTGACGGCACCAATAAACGCACTGACCGTTATGGCGGCACACTGGAAAATCGGGCCAGATTTCTGCTTGAGGTGACTGAAGCGGTAGTAACTGTCTGGGGTTCAGAACGTGTCGGTATTCGTCTGTCACCCAGTGGCACGTTTAATGACATGACTGATTCCGATCCGGAAACGATTTTTGTTTATCTGCTGGGTCAGTTGAATCGCTTTGGACTGGCTTATCTGCATATCGTCGATGCACTGGAAAGTGATATCAGGCACGGCGCCAACGTTATCAATCTTGAGGTCCTACGCAAAGCTTATAACGGAACCCTGATAGTATGTGGTGGCTATGACCAGACGCGCGCCGAGCAAGTTATAGCTCAAGGCATGGCAGACGCCGTCGCCTTTGGGCAATTATATATAGCCAATCCCGATCTTGTCGAACGATTCAAGCTAAACGCGCCTTTAAACGAACCAGATCCCGTTACGTTTTATGGCGGCAACGAAAAAGGTTACACTGATTATCCCGTATTGACGGATTAAAATCGTTAGCCTTATGTGAGATATAGTGGATATACAAATCCGGGTTCTTCGATTGAGCTTTGTAAAAGTAAATCTGTTCGTCAAGAGGTCTTCCTCTACGTTCAGGAAAGACCAGTCTTCTTTCTCCGTTCTTCCTGAGCTAGTCAAAGGATGAATCGAGAAAGAGGGCAAGCTCGGGTATATTTACCCGCTCAATTCCATTTAGAGACGTTTTTTCTCACTTTGTGATAAAGACAGGCCTAATATTCTATATAATGCCCCTGTAACTCCTCTCTACCATCTAAAGAAATTCTAAAATGCCCTTATTACGTTTAACGAACATCTCCATCGCTTATGGAACTCACGCTTTATTAAAAAATGCCGACTTTCAGCTGGATGCTGGCGAAAGAGTTGGCTTGTTAGGCCGCAATGGCGAAGGTAAATCAACCTTAATGAAAATTATTGCCGGAAATGTGCTTCCCGATCACGGCGATATCTGGCGAGAACCTGAATTAAGACTCGCCTGGCTGGAGCAATCCCCCGATCTGCCGGAGGAAGGGACTATTTATGACGCGGTTGCGGGTGGTTTGGGTGAGCTGGGAGAGTGGATTACCCGGTATCATGCGCTGTCTTTATCCATGGACTATGATGATGACAAGGCGTTAAACGAGCTGGGCGATTTGCAGCATAAGCTTGAAGCGCATAATGGCTGGCACTTTCAACAACGGGTTGAAACAACATTAACCAAACTTGATTTGCCGGGTGAATTAAAAATAAGTGGCTTATCAGGTGGCTGGAAACGGCGCGTAGCCTTGGCGAAAGCACTGGTCATAGAGCCGGAAGTGCTGCTGCTGGATGAGCCTACCAACCATCTGGATTTTGAAAGTATCACCTGGCTGGAAGAGCAACTGCTGAACTTTCAGGGTGCGGTGTTGTTTGTCACCCATGATCGATCATTTTTACAAAAACTGGCGACCCGGATTGTTGATTTGGATCGCGGCAATCTGGTGTCCTGGGCAGGCAATTATGACGATTATTTGACCCGTAAAGCCGCAGCACTTGAAGACGAGGCCAATCAAAATGCAGAATTTGACAAGAAACTGGCGGATGAAGAAGTCTGGATCAGGCAGGGTGTAAAAGCACGGCGCACGCGTAATGAAGGGCGTGTTAGAGCCCTGGAAAAATTGCGTAATGAACGGGCTCAACGGCGCAGCCAGCAAGGAACGGCCAGGTTGGCTTTGGAAAAAGGCGATGCGTCGGGTAAAAAGGTCATCGAAGTTAACGATATTTGTTTTGGCTATGGAGGCAGGCAAATTATCAAGCATTTTTCAACGTTGATTCAACGCGGTGACAAAATTGGCTTGATTGGCGCCAACGGCGCAGGTAAATCAACCTTATTGAAACTATTGCTAAAACAACTGGAACCGGACAGCGGCACGGTAGAGCAGGGCACAAAGCTGGAAATCGCCTACTTCGATCAGTTACGCGATCAGCTTGATCCTAATATGACAGTTGCCGATACCGTTGCAGATGGCAATGATTTTGTCGAAATAGCCGGCAACAAACGTCATGTGATGTCATATCTGGGTGATTTTCTGTTTGCGCCTGCCAGAGCGCGTTCGCCAGTAAAAAGCTTATCGGGGGGCGAAAAAAATCGCCTGTTGTTAGCGCGATTATTTACCAAACCGGCAAATCTTATCGTAATGGACGAGCCCACAAATGATCTGGATTTGGAAACCCTGGAATTACTGGAAGAAAAACTGGTGAATTATGATGGTACTTTATTACTGGTAAGCCATGACCGGGCATTTCTGGATAACGTAGTAACCAGTGTATTTGTTCTTGATGGTTCAGGCGATGTAGATGAGTTTGTAGGCGGTTACACGGATTGGATGAGCCATGTTAAACAGGCCAAACAGGACAAACCCGCTGTCGTGGTAAAAAAGACCGAGGACGTGTCTAAGCAAGAAAAACCAGCCGCCGCTAAAAAGAAAAAATTAAGTTTTAAAGACCAGCAAGAGCTGAATAAATTGCCGCAAATGATTGATGAGTTGGAAGCTAAACAAGTGGCGTTAACTCAGCAAATCAGTTCATCAGCTTTTTATAAAAAAGATCCACTGGCTATTGCCAAGACTTTGGATGAATTGAAGGAAATAGAAGCAAAGCTGGAGCAGGTTTATGCGCGGTGGCATGAGTTGGAAGCGCTGACGGAAGAAGGAGCTGGCTAAAAATCGTTGCAACAAAATTCAATCTGTATTATCCTTCTCGGTTCTCATGCGCTGTGTGGGAAGGATAAGTAGGAGAGATGGCCGAGTGGTCGAAGGCGCACGCCTGGAAAGTGTGTATACGGCAACGTATCGAGGGTTCGAACCCCTCTCTCTCCGCCAATAAGTATTCGGGGTGTTAGCTCAGTTGGTAGAGCAGTGGACTCTTAATCCATAGG
>NQJI01000015.1 GCA_002256705.1 Methylococcaceae bacterium NSM2-1 | reverse complement strand
ACCTTCGTCAGCCGCTTCTCGGCGAATGCCTCCAAAGCCAAGCAAGCCACTTCACGCGCCAAACAATTGGATAAAATCAAACTGGATGAAGTAAAACCGTCCAGCCGGGTTAATCCGTTTATTCGTTTTGATCAAAGCAAAAAACTGCACCGTTTGGCCCTGGAAGTCGAAGGCTTAAGCAAAGGTTACGGGGAACAGCCGTTATTCAAAAACCTGAATCTGATGATTGCCGTCGGTGAACGCGTTGCGGTAATAGGTCCCAACGGAATCGGTAAATCTACCTTATTACGTACCTTAGTTAGAGATTTAATGCCCGATACCGGAATAATTAAATGGTCAGAAAATGCTGAAGTAGGCTACTTTGCCCAGGATCATGCCGATGATTTTGCCGAAAATATATCGCTGATCGAATGGATGGGGCAATGGCGAAAAGAGACCGACGATGATCAAACCATACGCGGCACCTTGGGGCGGTTATTGTTTTCAAACGATGAAATTTATAAATCCGTTAAAGTCATCTCGGGTGGCGAACAGGGTCGCATGCTGTTCGGAAAACTGATACTGCAAAAAAACAACATCATGGTAATGGATGAACCCACCAACCACCTTGACATGGAATCCATTGAATCGCTGAATACCGCGCTGGAAAATTACCCCGGCACCCTGATTTTTGTCAGCCATGACCGGGAATTTGTCTCTTCGCTGGCGACACGGATTATCGAATTAACACCGAATGGCATAGTTGATTTTAATGGTAATTATGAGGACTATTTGAATAGTCAAGTGTAGTATGACCCGTTGAAATTAGGAGCAGGACTCAATATTTGTGGATGAATATTGGGTTTTGGCTAATCATCACAAAACAACACTTACCGCCCATGAATTCTCAAGCAAAAATCTCAAACCTCGATGATTTAATTTTCGATAATCGCTTCATCCGGGAATTGCCGGCAGATACCGAAACCATCAACAATCGTCGCCAGGTCATCGGTGCTTGTTATTCGCGGGTATTACCAACCCCGGTTGCAAATCCGCAAAGAGTCGCTTATTCCAGGGAAGTGGCAGAATTATTGGATTTGACCACAGACCTGTGCGAATCCGATGATTTCACCCAGGTATTTTCCGGTAACCGCCTGGCAGTTGGCATGGAGTCTTATGCGACCTGTTACGGTGGACACCAGTTTGGTAACTGGGCAGGTCAACTCGGTGATGGTCGCGCGATTAATCTGGGCGAGGTGATCAATCAAAAAAGTGAGCGATGGGCATTACAGCTTAAAGGCGCAGGACCTACGCCCTACTCCAGAACAGCAGACGGTTTGGCTGTATTAAGGTCATCGGTGCGCGAATTTCTATGTAGCGAAGCCATGTATCATTTGGGAATACCTACCACACGCGCATTAAGTCTGATGCTGACAGGTGAACCCGTTATTCGGGATATGTTTTACAACGGCAATCCCAAAGCCGAACCGGGCGCCGTTGTCTGCCGGGTAGCGCCATCTTTTACCCGCTTTGGCAACTTTCAAATTTCAACCGCACGCGGCGATCATGCTTTACTGAAAAAACTGGCGGACTACACGATACGCACTGATTTTCCGCATTTGGGCGAGCCTACTCCAGCCGTTTATATCGACTGGTTTGCAGAAGTCTGCCGAAGAACGGCTCAGATGATTGTGCACTGGCAACGCGTGGGTTTCGTGCACGGGGTGATGAACACCGATAATATGTCGATACTGGGTCTTACCATTGATTACGGACCCTACGGCTGGCTGGAAAATTACGATCCGGACTGGACGCCCAATACTACCGATGCCGGAGACCGGCGTTATCGTTATGGTAATCAGCCGCAAATCGCTTTCTGGAATCTGGGGCAACTGGCTAATGCGATTTATCCGCTTATTGAGGAAGTAGAACCCTTGCAACAAGCGTTGAATGTTTTCAAGAATACCTTTGAACGGGACTGGCAAACCATGATGGCTGGCAAACTCGGTCTGAATGCATTTGACCCGGCAACTGACAAGGAATTGTGCACAGAACTGTTGGTTCTATTGCAACTGGTTGAAACCGACATGACAATTTTTTATCGCCAGCTTGCCATGATAGACACCAACGTAGAGACACCATTAATTTTGTCTCTGTGTGAAGACATGATTAATCGCTTCTCCACGGCCTATTATGTATCAGAGCAAATAACGCCCGACTACAAAACCCGCTTATGTCTTTGGCTCAGTCGTTACATCGACCGTGTGAAAAATGACGGCACACCTGATGAAATAAGACAACAGCGAATGAACGCCGTCAACCCCAAGTACGTACTGCGAAACTACCTTGCCCAACTTGCCATTGACAAAGCCGAACAAGGCGATTTTTCGATGGTTAATGAGTTATTGGAATTATTGCGGCATCCTTATGACGAACAGCCCAACAAAGAAGAATTTGCCGCAAAACGCCCCGATTGGGCGCGGCAACGGGCGGGTTGTTCAATGCTATCATGTAGTTCTTGAAGCCTAATGCTAAACTTGACCCCAAAAACATCAAACCGAGGAGATAATCATGGATATTGGAACTGCATTTAAGATAGTGGCCTTATTGTTATGGCCGTTTTTTCTTATGTTTCTGTGGTTTTTGTTAGATAGAAAAGGTTTTAACAAGCGGCTGGAAAAGTTTAAAAAAGACGCCTTTAAATAATGTAAGTAAGCGCATACGGTAGCATACCTTCTGGTTGATGCGATTCAAAGCCTCAGCGCTACCGTCAAACAAACACAAAATATAAAAAATCATACGCTTATAGAATATTTTTCTTCGCGTTCTTCGTGCCTTCGTGGTATTTTCATATGGCTTGCGTAACATCAGTTGTTAGGTGATTATGAATTCAATTTATCAGCACGCTATTAGCCGGTTAATTTTTTTAATTTTCAGCTGCTTTTATATGACGGCAGCCTTGGCCGCTGAAGGAGAACAAAGCATGACCTTGATACTCAAATCACCCGATTTTGTCCATCTGGGAGAAATCCCAAAAAACTTTACTTGTGAGGGCGATGATAGTTCGCCGGCTTTAAGCTGGTCGCAGCTACCGCGAAACACCAAAAGCTTGGCGTTAATCGTTGATGATCCCGATGCACCCAAAATGACGTGGGTACACTGGCTGCTTTATAATATTCCACCAACTGTTACGGGAATACCAAAGACCGTCGCTGAAAGCAATTTACCATCGGGTACACTACAAGGCAAAAATGACTGGAAAAAAACCGGGTATGGCGGCCCCTGCCCACCCATTGTCCGGCATCGGTACTTTCATAAACTCTACGCGCTGGATATTGAACTGCCGGATCTGCACCACCCCAATAAAACCCAGCTTGAAAATGCGATGGCAGGGCATATCATTGGTCACGCAGAACTGATTGGAACCTATCAAAAACATTAATTTGTTAATGATGTTGCCCACTATTCTTAATCTGTGCGTGTTGTTCCGTCCGTTATAGTTTTTATGAGTTATTGCTCAAGATATATGGCAAAAAAACTAACCAGAGGAAAATAGCATATAGGCTGAGACCACATCCAAACCGGCACTGGAAATAAGGCGATACCAATAAAACAACTTCTGCAGGAGCGGCTAAAACGCTCCTAAATTGTAACTAATTGAGCAATATATGAATCAATTTACTTGTAATCTCACTTAGGTCTAAGGCGAATTAAGTTTAATCTGACCCTTTCCATTTCTGCTTCCTGGCTTTTTTCTTCGCCGCTTTCTCTTCACGAATGACAGCGAGTTCGACCAGCTCCTGTTCCATCATGGCAGGAGTTTCGAGACTGATTCTGCCTATCGTTCCGGCGCGTAATTCAGCCAGCAGAATTTTGGCGACCTTATCCAGCTCAACACGTCCACCTGAGCGCAAACAGCCGCGATTTTTACCAATAACCTGCATGAGTTCATGCTCGGTTTGGGGAAGTGTTTCCAGCTGAAAACGGGTCTTCAGGTAATCTGGATAATGGTGTATCAGGTAATCGGCAGCAAAAGAAGCAATTTGTTCATGATCTATAGCCGTGTCTTTGATAGCGCCGGTGGTGGCCAGCCGGTAGCCGCTGTTTTTATTTTCGACGTTGGGCCACAGCAAACCGGGGGTATCTAACAAAATAATGCCATTGCCTATCGCAATGCGCTGTTGCATTTTTGTGACGGCCGGCTCATTACCCGTTTTGGCAATCATTCTGCCGGCTAATATGTTGATAAGCGTGGATTTCCCGACATTGGGTATGCCCATAATCAGGGTGTTTATAAGCCTGGAACTGGGCGCTTTGGCAGGCAGCATTTTATGGCACAAATCCGGCAGTTGTCGAATTTTTTCCGGATAGTCGATGGTTACGGCTAATGTCTTTACGCCTTGCTCCCGCTCCAGGTAAGTTTGCCATTGTTGGGTGATCTCCGGGTCGGCAAGATCGCTTTTGCTGAGAATTTTGATGCAGGGTTTGTCGCCACGCAGGGTTGCAAGCATCGGATTTTGGCTGCTGAATGGAATCCGCGCATCCAGAATTTCAATAATCAAATCAACCTGAGGCAAAATTTCTTTGATCTCTTTGCTGGCCTTGTGCATGTGACCGGGGTACCACTGAATTAGCATAATTTCGTATTAGATATAAGATGATGGTGGATAGTGCGCGTAAAATAAACAAAATAGGAAAAACACGCCTAATAAATGAAGTATATAACCAAGTTGGTTTAACAGGTTCTCACCACCGAGGACACGAAGTTTTAAGTTTTGCTTCGTGTCTTTCATGGTAAGCGTCAAAAAAAAAAAAACAAATGACTTAATTTTATAAAAAGACTTTTGGTCGATTGCGTTAGCCGACACGATACCAGATTGCAGCATTAAAAAGTAGGAAAATCAATATCATGAAAGAGATAACGGTAACAAGCAGTTTTTACGCCTATTTATCAAGGTTGAGATGGATTAAACGCTGGGGACTCAAGCGTAATGCCCATGAAGAAAATGTCATGGAGCATAGCTGGGAAGTATCCGTTATCGCCCACACCCTGGCCTTGATTAAAAACCGTTATTACGACGGCAATGTTGACGCCAATGCTATCGCCACAGCCGCGCTGTATCACGATATTACCGAAGTCATTACCGGTGATTTGCCTACGCCCATCAAATATCATTCCAAAGAGATCAATGCCGCTTATAAACAGATCGAAAAACAGGCTGAAAAAGAACTACTGAATCTGTTACCCTCAGAACTGCGTGCAGATTTTGAGGCGCTTATTCATCACGACAAGATGCCGGAAGAACATGTTCAGATCATCAAGGCGGCGGATAAAATCTCGGCCTATCTTAAATGTCAGGCAGAATTAAAGGCAGGCAATACAGAATTTGAAACCGCCGCTGAACAATTGGCCAGAACCATCGGTGAATCCGAGCAACCGGAAGTTGCATTTTTTATGCAAGTTTTTGTACCCGGTTGCGGATTGACCCTGGATGGTTTGATGAAAACATATTGAGATAAGATTCTGTTACTTTCGTTGATGAACGATGAACTGCAATTCATCGGGTCAAGGGACTTTTATACAGGCAATTTTCAAATGTTGCACAACTCAACTGCATATGCGTCCAGTGCATTAATAATATCCGCATTACTATTTTTGTTACTTCGTAACTCCTGTAATCGGGCAAAATAAGCATCGAGTGTAATAGCGGCTCCTGCTTGACGCCCCGTTAACCGATTCCTACAAAATTCATTCCATCTCAACTGCTCATCAGCGCTTAATGTTTCCGGATAATTACGCGCTCTGTATCTAAATAGCATTTCAGGCAGACGAGGATCAGTAAAACTGAATTTCGTTTTTGCTAGCTGTTCTGGAGACGTGACTCTTATTTTTGCCATTTTCTGCCTGTCTGCTTCAGAAAAAAATCCGCCACTATAAATGGCCAGGTCTGGATCAGAATCCTGTTCAGAATAAGCATGACCACTAAAGACGGCAGCCAATTTTTCAGTCAACCCGGCTGCTGCTTTAATCTTGTCAATATTTTTCTGGCATAAATCCAAATCAATAGCCAGCCTTTGCGCGTCACCCGGTTTGATAACGGACAGGGGAGCTAATACAGGACATTTGTTAATATGCACGGTTTTTAACGGAATTCTTGTTACGCCTTCGGGCAAGTCATCAGTGGCGGTAAAAAGCCGTTGCTGAATGTCTGCTATTGATAACGACAGCATGGGTTCAGGATCAATCGACAGATCATAAACTATTATGCCGTTAGTATTGGTCGGGTGTTTACAAACGGGCAATACAATGGCAAGGCCCTGTTTATCTGCGGTATATTTACCGGAAATATGCACGATGGGTTTAAAACTGCCCAGTTGAAGTAACTCCTGGACTTTGGCTTTACCACGATGTTGCAAGAGAAACTGATAGAGTTTTGGCTGCGCTTGCTTTACTAATCTGGCCATGCCTATCGTGGCATAAACATCTGACAGCGCATCATGCGCCGCTTCATGAGCGATGCCATTGGCGGCCGTTAATTGATCCAGCCTTAGACTGGGCTTGCCATCCTCATTGACCGGCCATTGTATGCCTTCTGGTCGCAGCGCTCTTGCGGCTCTAACGACATCGATTATATCCCAGCGGGAATTGCCATTTTGCCATTCACGTGCATAGGGATCATAAAAATTGCGATACAAACAGTTACGGGTGACTTCATCATCAAAACGAAGATTGTTATAACCCAGGGTACAGGTGTTAGGCTGGGCGAGTTGCTGGTGTATGCGACCAATAAATTCGGCTTCACATACGCCTTTCTGCTCAGCAAACTGCGGAGTAATGCCTGTAATTAAACAGGAATCAGGATTAGGAAGGCAATCTGCCGCTGGTTTGCAATAAATAACCAGGGGATCATCTATTACATTAAATTCAGCATCAGTGCGAAGTCCGGCAAATTGAACCGGCCGGTCTCGCTGAGGATCAATGCCGAAGGTTTCATAGTCATGCCAATAAAAGGTTTGTATGTCATGACTACGTTCTGACATCTTGCTAAATGGCAACTAAAGCTCTTAAAACATCTACACGACTAATGACACCAACGAATTCGCCATCTTGAAATACCGGAAAACTTCTGATTGGAGACTTCTCAAATTTTTCAGCAAGATCAACAATACTTGACATTGCATCGACACTGATAGTTTCTGTGGTCATGTATTCACCAACTTTTCCGCTCATCCCTTGATCGTAGACACTTTCCAAAAAGACCTTCATGCCATCTTTTTCAGAAAACATGCCGATCAACTGACCTTTTGAATCAATAACCGGAGCGCTGGTAATTTTATGATCCAGTAATTTCTTGATAGCATCGATCACTTCTGTGTCTTTAGTTAATGTGACTAATCTTTTAGTCATATAATCTGCTACAGTAATTTTTGCCAGCATAGTGAATTCCTCGTTGTTAATTATTATAATCGGTGAGCTGTAGTACAAATCATCCCTTAGTCAAATGAGCTTCTGCTTCCATTTTCTTCCTTTTGTCGCATTTCTCTACACAGATACATTCCGCTTTGTTCATACCGCCGCCACATGAGCCTTTAATGGCGCGTCTGCCAAAAATAACACCTATTGCCATAATTGCAATAACTATTAGCATAAGCGCAAAAGTCACTAAAAAATAAGTCATGATATCACCTCGTATAGTCGATAAAGGCTGACATACTTTCGTCAATACCTTTTTAAATTTTAATAATTACTCAATCCATATGAGCTGCAATGGGACAACTTGTGACTTATTCAGGTAAGGCAAAAGTTGATGAGCAAATACCATAAATAATGTAACTATTATAAAGTGTTTTGAATGTTTAAGGATATTTCTAAATTTTCCTGACAGGCAAAGGTCCGTCTATTCTATCTAAAAAACCTTTTCTTTTGAGTAAGATGAATTTGGCAATTGGAATGCTTGTCACCTTGATAAAAAAGGCGAGTAAATCAAGCCATGCACCTCATTTAGTTAGAGGTATTGCATTTGATTTCGTACTTCTTGACTTTAAGTAGCAGTCCTTTTAATGACCATAGCCTAAATCTTTAATTTCTGTCAGCCTACCATTTTCAAAACGTAGGCGTTTCTGAAACCGTCTACGACCAAAATCATAAATCCATTCTTCAACTACCACTTCTACTTCCGTATAATGCTGCTGTCCAAAATTAATAGAAGTCCCGGGAGATGGGCGTGTTCGAGCGCCAAAACGGTCGGTCACTCCTCTTAATTCAATATGAGTATCTATGTATTTCGGTTCGCCACACTTATCAGCAACATCTTCCTTATAGTCACCTATATCTACCAGGGCACGTCCACAGCGCAAAGCAAAAGCAGGATACGATAAAAGAATGCATAAAAACATGAGTAATAATTTTGATAGTTTCATGGACATTCCTTTTAGGCCAAAAATAGCACTATAGCACTGTTGATCTATCAAACGATGTACCGCTGGTAGCTTTATTTAATTATAATTTTATGAACATGAATAAATACTGAATTTCCGTTATTGACGAAAAACCCCTTCTGGAGCAATACTTATATCCCAGAAGAGGAAGCTTGATTTCGTTAACCGCCAAAGTCATCCAACATGATGTTTTCTGGCTCTACACCATTATCCAGCAACATGTTAATCACTGAAGTATTCATGATGGGAGGGCCACACATGTAAAACTCACAATCTTCTGGCGCCGGATGTTTTTTTATGAATTCTTCAAAAAGAACATTATGAATAAACCCGGTATAACCATCCCATTCATCATCTGGCAATGGATCAGATAGCGCAACATGCCATTCAAAATTATCGTTTTCCCTGGCCAGCATATCAAAATCTTCTACATAGAACATTTCGCGTTTGCTACGTGCGCCGTACCAGAACGTCATTTTACGCTTGGACTTCAGCCTGCGTAACTGGTCAAAGATATGTGAACGCATTGGAGCCATACCGGCTCCACCGCCAACAAAAACCATTTCGGCTTCAGTTTCTTTAGCGTAGAACTCACCATAAGGCCCTGAAATAATACATTTATCGCCGGGTTTCAAGTTAAAGATGTAAGAAGACATGATACCTGGCGGTACGCTATCGGGAGCACCGGGGGGCGGTGTCGCAATACGAACGTTCAGCATGATTTCTTTTTCTTCGGGGTAGCTTGCCATTGAATAGGCACGCAACGCCGGTTCTTTTACTTCAGAAACATAGCGCCATAAATTGAATTTATTCCAATCATCACGGAATCTTTCTTCAACGTCAAAATCGCTATACTTGGCGACGTGAGGAGGACATTCAATCTGAATGTAGCCGCCAGCGCGATAATTGATTTCCTCGCCCGCAGGCAATTCAAGCACCAGTTCCTTAATAAAAGTTGCAACGTTATGATTCGATTTAACAGTGCATTCCCATTTTTTAACGCCAAACACATCATCTTCGACTTCTATGCTCATGTCATGTTTTACCGAAACCTGGCAAGAAAGACGCTCGCCGTGAGCTGCTTCGCGTTTGGTAATATGACTCAGCTCGGTGGGTAAAATTTCCCCGCCGCCTGTATGTATTTTTACTTTACACTGCCCGCAAGTACCACCACCGCCGCAAGCTGATGATACAAACAAACCATTATCAGCTAATGCTGTTAACAATTTTGACCCCGCAGGCACATGAATTTTCTTTTCATCATTGATCAGGATTTCAACATCCCCTTCAGCGACCAGTTTACTTTTAGCACCGATAATAACGAATACCAGTGCTATTACAAAAGCCGTGAAAATAATGATCCCTAATAGAATTTCCAGCATTACGCTACCTTTTTAAAGTTGGATTCCAGAGAAAGCCATGAAGCCAAGCGACATCAGACCCGCAGTAATAAAAGTAATGCCCAGACCTTGTAAACCGGCCGGGATATCACTGTATTTAAGTTTTTCGCGTACGCCAGCCATAACAGTAATAGCCAATGCCCAGCCCAAACCACTGCCTACACCGTATGTAACGCTTTCTCCGAAATTATAGTCACGTTCAATCATGAATAAACTGCCACCAAGAATCGCGCAGTTTACAGTGATTAAAGGCAAAAACACGCCTAAAGCGTGATACAAGGCTGGAAAGAATTTATCCAAAATCATTTCAAGGATTTGTACCAATGCTGCAATCATGCCGATACAGCTCAACAACGCCAAAAAGCTTAAATCAACGCCTTTTATGCCCATCCAGGACAATGCGTCTTCTTTTAATAAGGCGTGGTAAACAACATTGTTGGCAGGCACAGTAATAGCTTGTACCACCATGACCGCAACACCCAAGCCCATGGCAGTGGCAATCTTCTTTGATACCGCTATAAAAGTACACATCCCCAAAAAGAAGGACAGCGCAAGGTTTTCAATAAAGACAGCCTTAACAAATAAACTGATGTAAGCTTCCATTAGTGGTGCCCTCCTTCACCATGAGCAATTGACATAATCTTGAACTCTGCCTTTTCAACCTGATTTGGTTTCCACTGGCGCACGCTCCAGATAATCAAACCGATGATAAAAAATGCGCTGGGCGGCAGTAACATCAAGCCATTGGGATCATACCAGCCGCCATCCTTTGCCAGTTTGAAAACCTCGATACCGAGCAACTTGCCAGAACCCAGAGTCTCTCTAAAAAATGCCACGATAATCAATATCAAGCTATAGCCCAATCCATTCCCGATGCCATCCATGAAGCTTTCCAAAGGTGGATTTTTCATCGCATAACCTTCAGCACGCCCCATAACAATACAGTTGGTAATAATCAATCCAACGAATACCGATAGTTGTTTACTGACTTCATAAGCAAAGGCTTTTAATATTTGATCTACCACGATGACTAAGGAAGCAATAATGGTCATTTGCACAATGATCCGGATACTGCTGGGAATATGATTTCTGATCGCACTAATTGCCGCACTCGAAAACGCAGTTACCAACGTCAAGGCAAGCGCCATAATCAGTGAAGTTGACATTTGCGATGTAACCGCCAAGGCCGAACAAATACCCAAAACCTGCAAGGTAATGGGATTATCATTGACCAGCGGCGTCGTTAATACCTTTTTTGTTTCATCATTTAAAACTGCACTCATGACTTAACCCCTTTTAGCCGTTCTTACTTTTTTTAAATACGGAGCAAAACCTTCATTGCTCATCCAGTATCTCACCAGATTAGTCACACCGGTACTGGTCAAGGTCGCTCCGGCAAGTCCATCCACCTGGTATTGAGATCCGGGTTTGGTATTATCTACCACCCCTTTAATCAGGCTCAACGCAGGTTCGCCGACATCAGCCTCAGTGATTAAACCTTTCTCTAAAGAAGGTTGATCAGTTTCAGCATAAACTTTCTTGCCTTTCCACAACGCACGCCAGTTAGGATTAACAACTTCGCCGCCAAGCCCTGGTGTTTCAGCCTGATCATAGAAGTTGATACTTTGCACGGTTTGACCATCAGGATCTAAAGAAAGAAAACCATACAAGGTAGACCATAATCCATAACCGTTGACAGGCAGAATAATCGATTTGATAGAGCCACCTTCTTTCACCAAAAAGACTTTGGCATATTTGGCTTTTATTCTGATATGGGCAATATCTTTTTCCTTAGGGATCGCGACACTTTGCGCAGGATCTTTTGCTGCTTTACGTTGATCATATTCATTTGCATTGATGTTTTCAACATAGTCGCCTGTTTCCAGGTCAACAATTTTTGCTTCGATTTTTTCTGCAAATGCTGCATTTATATCAGCGCCTTCTTCCAGCAAACCGGCAACATCAAGAATATTCTTCTTCATGTCCGCTTCTTTGTTGTTTACTTGTAACGGTTTTAGAGCAACCGCTGCAAATGAAACCAGAACCGCACAAACCAGACAGAGCGAAACAGCAATGGCAATCGTCTTTTCCAGACTATCATTACCTAAGGCAAGAACCTTATCCCTGTATGCTTTAAATTTTTGATAATACTCATTCTTATCGAGTGCCGCACAGAGGCCTTCGAGGTGTTTACAGGATACTTTATTATCAAGCATGACGTTTCACCCTTCTTCTGATATTGGCCTGAATGACAAAATAATCAATCGTCGGCGCAAACATGTTTGAAAACAGAATCGCCAACATGATACCTTCCGGGAACGCCGGATTAACCACCCGGATCAATACGGTCATAATACCGATCAAGGCTCCATATATCCATCGCCCGGTATCGGTCATGGCGCCACTTACTGGGTCGGTAGCCATATAAACCATACCAAAGGCAAAGCCGCCCATGGTTAAATGCCAGTACCATGGCACTGCAAACATCGGATTTGTGTCACTGCCGATGATATTAAACAGCAATGAAGCCGCCACCATGCCGGCAAATACACCCCCCATAGTGCGATAGGAAGCAACCCTTGTATAGAGCAGAAACGCCGCGCCAATCAAGGCAGCAAGGGTTGATGTTTCACCAAGACTACCCGGCTCAAAGCCAAAGAACGATTGCATCCAGCTGTAATCAGCCGCATAAACAGCGTCCAGACCACCATTTGCCG
>NQJI01000121.1 GCA_002256705.1 Methylococcaceae bacterium NSM2-1 | reverse complement strand
GAGGATTTGCAGGCTTCGATTATCCTCGATTCCACTACGTTAGGTAACTCGCAAAAAAAATATCCCCTGTTACTGTTGCCACAGATTCACAGATTAAACTTATTTATAATCTGTGAATCTGTGGCGGTTTATTTTTTCCAGTTACCTTAACTTATGTCGAACTACGTTAACGTGGCATTTTGGCCTGTAAATCAGTTTTGGTTTTGCACTTTTACCAGTATTCTTTGTCGGACTATGCTTAAATTTTTGTGTTTACACACGCGTAAATAATAATTAATGATGAAAACTATGAACACTATAAAACAATTGCTTAAACCTGAATTAGAAATAAGATTTATCGCTTATTTAGTGTTTTTTCTGCTGTTATTATTGATTTTTGCTCCTCAAAGCACATTTGCAGCAGACATTAATGTTTCCGTGGATCGTAATCCGGTCAGTCTTGATGAGTCTTTCCAGATAATCTTTACCGCGACGGAATCACCCGACGATGACCCCGATTTCAGCCCGTTGGAACAGGATTTCACCATACTCAGCCAAAGTAACAGCAGCCGCTCATCGTGGATTAATGGCAAAGCCAGCAAGACTATTCAGTGGACGCTCAATGTGATGGCTAAACAGGCGGGCAGTCTAATTATTCCACCGGTAAAATTTGGTAATGATGTCAGTCAGTCTTCTACCATTATGGTTACTAAAGGTGCACCAAACAAAGCTGTCAATACCGACGAGGATTTGTTTATGGAAGTTGAGGCGACACCGGAAAATCCCTACATACAATCCCAGGTGTTCTATACCATGCGCTTATATACAAAGGTCGATATTTCTCAAGCCAGATTAAATGAACCTGAACTGGCGGATGCTGTGATTGAAAGATTAGGTGAAGATAGTTCTTATAATACGCAGGTTAACGGGGTGAATTATTCGGTGACTGAACGAAAATATGCCATTTTCCCGCAAAAAAGCGGCAAATTAACGATTAAGCCGCTGGTATTAACAGCTGAGGTAGTGACGAATAACCGTCCCAGTTTTAATGGGTTTTTTAATTCCCAGATGACCAAAACCAAACGAGTCGAATCCAAAGCGATAACGCTGGATGTAAAACCTGCTCCTGTATCTTTTAATGGAAAACATTGGTTATCGGCAGAACAACTGGTTTTAAAACAGGAATGGTCAGACGATATTCAGCAAATGAAAGTTGGAGAACCTTTGACCAGAACCTTGACTCTAGTGGCAAACGGCACAACTGTCGGTCAACTGCCCGAATTGAATACCACTCATACCAATGATCAGTTAAAAGCTTATCCTGACCAACCCGTATTGAAGGAACAGAAAAAAGCCGATGGACTGCTGGCTTTCAGAGAAGAAAAAATTGCCCTGATTCCTTCAAAATCAGGCAGCTACACATTATCTGCCATAGAAATTCCCTGGTTTAATACCAAAAGCCAAAAAATGGAATTAGCGAGAATTCCGGAAACAACACTTACAGCAGTTGCTGTTGCCGGGACTCAACCCGCAGCGATTGCTCCAGCGGTTACATCAGCAGCACCATCAAAAATTGAAACCGGTCCTGTTATTAAAAGTGAGCAACAAACTAATATCTGGTTGTGGGTTTCTGTATTTTTAGCAGCGGGTTGGTTAATGACAGTGATTATTTTCTTGACTAAACGCACTGCTACAAAACCCGTTATTGAAAATAATGACTCAGAAACAAGTTTAAAAGAGTGCATTAAGAACTTAAAAAATGCATGCGCTAATAACGATGCTGTAGCTACTAAGAATGCCTTGCTTGAATGGGGGCGGCAAAAGTTTAATGTCTCGAATCTGGGCGCTATCGCCGTGTTTTGTGACGCCCGATTAAGAGACGAAATTCTGCATTTAAATCAAACTTTATATGGCAAACAAGTAGGGCAGTGGCAGGGCAAAAAACTATTTCAGGCATTTACTGAACATAAAGCCAGAGAAAAGATTGCGGTTACTGTGGATAAAAGCCTGGAGCCGCTTTATCGTTTGTAGTGATTATGGTGAAAATTCAACCTGGCATTACCGGTGAAATGTCGACCTTCCGCTTTCAGCAGTTTTCAGTTATCCAGAAGCAATCAGCCATGAAGGTTTGCACGGACGCTGTTTTATTTGGTGCCATGGCGCCGGTTAATCGCGGTGATAAGGTGTTGGATATAGGAGCTGGGACCGGCGTATTGTCTTTAATGGCAGCACAACTGGGAGCTGCGCATGTGACAGCAGTGGAACTAACGCAACAAGGCTATGAAGAAACCCAACTAAATTTCAACAATTGCCCTTGGGTAGATCGTCTTGAGGCGGTCCATCAGGATATTCAAGGCTTTGCCAGTTCAGCTGGCTGCCAATATGATCTTATTATCTGTAACCCGCCGTTTTTTGAAAATCACAGCAAGACTACAAACTTCCTTAGAAAAGTCGCCAGACACAACGATCAATTGCCATTTGCCGAGTTAATTAAAAGTGTCGATGAATTATTATCCAGTCAGGGATTGTTTTACCTGATGCTTCCTGTTCATGCGGTAGAAAAATTTGCTGCGGCTGCATTATTAGCGGGTTTTTATTTAATCCATCGAACCGATTTTCGTGGCTACACTCATAACGAAGCCAAGGTTTCTGCACTGACTTTTAGCCGTACAGTCGCCGTGTTTGCCACAAGCTTATTGACAATCTACGAATCTCACCGGGTTTATACGAAAGACAGTGAACGCTACTTGTCGTCTTTTCTTTTGCGTTTCGCCAAGAATTAAGTCGGAAAAATCAGAACAAACGACATCGTCAGTTTGATCCAATTAAAAGAGTTACAGGTTGAGACTAAGCCAAAACTAGGCTTGAAGACTCTGCCAACAAACACATCCCTGTGTTGCTGTAGTGCAGTTTTTAAATGTTATCTAACAACCTGGTGTCCGCGATTGCTCATGCAGTTGTTATAAGCATTTTTATACCTTTCGTCAGTGCTTAGACCTTTATATGCACCGCCACCCAAACCCCCGGTCGCAGCGCCTATGGCCGCACCCGTGCCTGCGCTCCCGGTGAACGCACCTATAATGGCACCCGCCGCAGCGCCCAAAGCCGCACCCGTGCCTGCACCAATGGCTGTCTCTTTTACAGCGCCACCTGATGCTTGACTAGCAATTTGTTTGCATTCGGCCATATCCTGGTTCATTCGGTACGCATTAGGATCGTTATAGGTATCAACGGTTGGCGTCCACCCCCCGTAGCTGTAGCAACCCGAGAGCAGTGTGCCGCCGATAAAAACGATAGTGGTTGTCAATCTTTTCATACTTATTACCTTATGTGAGTTTTTGTTACAGTTTAATGAATAATTATGAATACAATGTGAACGTTTTGACACTATTATAGTTCCCTTAAAACCCGTAGTGGAGATTTATTAAGCACATGTCTTACACCCCAGCATCCGGCAATACCAACGCATAAAGCTCCCGTAACAGGTATAACAGGCCACAAATACAGACTTGGGTGGTACTCCATATTCAACAGTTGCGAATATAACGCATATATAATGGCCTCCGAAATGACCACAGCCAACAAACCGGAAATTAGCCCTAGCGCGCTGAATTCGATAATATGGGTTTTTCTTAACAATGAACGATTCGCGCCAAGCGTTCGCATTAACGCGCCTTCATAAATTCGACCATCCAAGGTAGCATAAACGGCGGCAAACAACACGGCAAATCCAGCCATTAAGGCAAAGTACAGCAAATAGTTAATGGCTTGTGTCAATTGAATCAGTATGGTTTTAAATTGCTTCAAAATTAAATCAACCTCCAGAATAGTCGTGCCGGGAAATTTTTTTACCAGTGTGTTTAGGACGTTTTTTTGTGTTTCAGGCAAATAAAAGCTGGTGATAAAAGTGCTGGGATAGGCATCCAGTGTGCCAGGAGAGAAAACCATATAAAAATTAGGCTTCATCGTATCCCACCTAAGTTCACGAATACTGGCAACCTTCGCGTTGATTTGTTGGCTGCCAACGGTAAATGTCAAAAGATCGCCTGGCTTTATTTTCAGGCTATCGGCCAATTTCTGTTCAACAGACACCAACCCTGCCTGCTGATTATTCCACCAATTTCCGGCAGCTATTTTATTCTCTTCAGGCAGTTCTTTTGTCCAGGTAAGGCTTAATTCTCTGTGTGTGGCATTTTCGCCCTGCGTGTCTTTACTGACAATTTGCTGTACGGGGGTATGATTGATCTCAACCAAACGGCCTTTAACCACCGGATAAAACTGGCTTCCGTTAATGTTTTGCTGTTGCAGTTCTTGTTTAAAGGCGGCTTGTTGGTCGGGAAAAATATTTAGCGCAAAATGATTGGGCGCGTTATCGGGTAGTTGCTTTTGCCAATTATCGATCAAATCGGTACGCACGGTAAAACTGAGTACCATGGCAACCAAAGTAATACTGAAAGCCAGGATTTGGCTGACGCTGGTGCGGCTATTTCTTAATAAGCCCTGTAAGCCGAAACGCCAGGTCAAGCTCATGGATGGCAGCAATTTATGGGTTAAATTCAACAAGCCATAAACCAGCAAGCCTAGAACCAGCAAAGTCATCAGACCAACGCCTAAAATGATTGCTGTCATTTTAATATCATCCGTATATTTCCATATTAACAGGCCAATAATACCGATAGATAACCCATAGATCAGCCACGCACTACTGGGCAAAGGCTCCAGTTCGCGGCGCAATACTCTGAGCGGTGACACCTGTTTAAGCCGTAATAACGGCGGCAAGGCGAAACCTAATAAAACCGCCATTCCGATGATAAAACCGAAAAAAACCGCCAATAAACCGGGGCTGGCGACGTGCTGGGGCAGTAAGCTTCTCAGTAAATGGAACAAAGCTTCTTGTGCAAACCAGCCCAACAAACAACCTATGGCACTCGCTAACACACCTAAAACAATAAACTGACTGCTATAAAGCCAGAGTATTTCATTCTGTTTACAGCCCAGGCAGCGCAATAGGGCGGTGGCATTAAAATGCCGCTCGGTATATCGGCGGGTCGCCATGGCAATGGCCACGCCGGAAATTAAAATAACCAGGGTGCTGGATAGTCCCAGATAACGTTCCGCACGTTCCAATGCCGACCCCAGTTCAGGGCGGTCTTCATGAATATCCAGTATGCGTTGCGACGGATTTAACTGCGGTTTTATC
>NQJI01000120.1 GCA_002256705.1 Methylococcaceae bacterium NSM2-1 | reverse complement strand
CCAACTAATACTCCAGGATTCTCCGGTAAAAAACCGGATATTGAACAATCTGGGGTGAAAACTTTTCAACGCTCTTTTCCCCAGGACCCAGGAAAGTTTTGCACGCCGTTTAACATTCCTCCAGTTTTTGTTAAAAATTACTACTCACCTGCGTTAAATCAAAGAATTGTTATTTTATTCTCATCAATAACTTCGCCTATAACACAGGCCCTGGATACGCCATTCTGGTAAAGGGCTGTTAAACAGCCTTCTGTCTGATGAGATGGCACCGAAAACAAAAGACCTCCGCTTGTTTGGGGATCAAAAAGCGCAGGAAAGTTTTGATTGTTCACATCGGCACTCAATACAGAACTTAAAGATTCATGATTTTTACCGGCAATAGAGGCAAAATAACCTTTTTCAAATAATTCACAAACGCCATCGAATAAAGGAATAGCCTTATAGTCAATTTTAATGCCTAAAGTGTTATCACTATTTTTTCCCAGCATTTCAAACGCATGGCCTAACAGGCCAAAACCTGTAATATCCGTGCAACCGGAAATATCAAAGGTTCTGATAGTTTCCATGGCTGTTTTGTTGGATTGAAGCATGCTTGAAAGTGCCTCATCCACAAGTTTTCCATTTGCCTGGGCAAGCATATTGGCCGCAAAGATGACTCCCGTGCCGATAGGCTTGGTAAGAATCAACCGGTTTCCCGGTTTTGTCAGCTGTTTCCTTAAAACCTGCTTCGGCGCTACTTCACCCTGGACTGCAATTGCAATTGAAAGCTCTGATCCCTCCCCGGTGTGGCCGCCAACGAGGGACGTAGCGCTTTTACTCAGGATATCCAGCACACCCGACATGACTTGAAAAATATCTTCTCTATGAATCTTCTCACTTGCAGCGCAGAGCGTTAACCCTACTTGTGCAGTCTTTGCAACGCCACCCATGGCATAGACATCGCTTAATGCATGCTGGGTTGCAATTTGACCCAGTAAATAAGGATCTGAAATAAAAGAGCGGAATTGATCAATGCTTTGCAAGCACAATGTATTCCCGGAAACCTGAGTCAAGGCACAGTCTTCTCCATCCTTCACGCCTAGCAACACCGAGTCATCTTTTGGAATGTCCAGTTTATTCAGGCTTTGAGTTAGCGTGGAAGCCGCCAATTTACTGCCACAGCCACCGCACGTGTTATCTTGCCACTCTTCCGGAACGAGAGTGCTCTTGGGCACAGGCATGAACTTATCAAAATGCCGAGGCTTTGTGCCAAAAGTCCTGGCCTGAAAACGAGCCATGAAACGCCTGTCGATCCAGTCTTTAACTGTCCATAACTGCGCAGGCGGCAGCCATCTGAGGATGGAAGCGCTATCCTGATGAACAAGCGCTTTCCGATCGCCAATAGTAATTAAAGACAGCACATTTTTTTTAGGATGAAAGGTTTTTAACAAGGACTTCCGGGTGAAAAAAGCGCGTATATTGTGCTCAAGAATCATTCCTTGCCTGACTGCATAAACGCCTGCCTTTTTCAAAGGCGAAGGAGAAAAGTGAATGCAATCGCCTGCAGCAAAGAGGGCGTCTTCATTTTCAACGAGAAGTTTTTCCGCGACTTTTAAAAAACCTTCCTGATTTACCGGAAGCCCTGAACTTTTAAACCACGTCGGCGCAGAGGCTTGAGTAGCGACCAGTGCCCTGTAAAAACCTTCAGTATGGATGCGCCCTTGATGATCTTTAAGCACCAGGCCGTTTTCATCCAATTCAAATACTTCAGTATTTTGAAAGACGTTAATGCTTAGGCTTCTAAGCGTTTGCAATAGCCGTCTTTGGGCTCGAAGGTCTTTTGCTGAAACCAGAAATTCATGCCGGTGAATAAGGCTGACCTGGGCATTCCACTGGTTTTGATCGATTAACATTTTCAGGATAATCGAGATTTCCACACCCGAGGCACCGGCGCCAACAACAGCCAATTGCAAAGACTCATTGCCCTTATAATCCTTCAGATCGGAAATCAACTGATCCCAATGAGCGATAAACCTGGAAATCGGTTTAAGCGGGATAAGTTTTAATGCGGATTCGTGCGATATATTACCTATACCCTTCGGTTCAATGCCCACGTTAATGGACGCACAGTCATAACTGACTTCCGCCCTATTCTCCAGCTGGATTTTTTTTCTTTGCGGGTCCACGCCGATTATTTTTGCCTTGATAAAACGCTGGCCAAGTTCTTCGCAGATTCGTCTTAAATCAAAATGACATTCTTCATAGGAATAAAAACCGGCCAAATAGCCGGGTATCATGCCAGAGTAAGGCGAATGTGTTTGATCGGATATCAAGGTGATTCTTAGGCCGCCAATTGGATTCATGGACATCATTTTTAAGACCTGAATATTGGCATGCCCACCGCCGAGCAAAACCAGGTCTGAAACAATGGGTGTTGTGCTTTTATTCATACTGCAGACTCATTAAAAAATCCAAACAGTCCTTCCAGGAACCTTTAAATAAGCTCTTCCGTGATTTTAAAGAAAGAGAATGTAGATAAAGTTTGTCGTAATAGTGGGTTAGCAAGCGTTCAATCCAGTCGAGATGAGCGGCTATGCCGTCTTCATTCATTGCATCAGCTTTAAACGCTTTGGACAGAAGACTTTTAATGTTATCGCACTCCAGTCCGCCCAGCTTGTTCCTAATTCTTTCTATATTTTGCAGAAAGCCATGCTCCAAGTCACACATAGGCATCCCGTATGCAAAAGGAGTTTGAATATATTCCTGATAGATTTCAAATGCCCGCAGCCGGACAGGGGCTTCTATCATCACCATTGGCGCAGTGACCATTCGATTATAAATGCTATCAGGCAGATGACATCGGCCAATATTGGGACTTTCATCTTCAAGAACAAAGTTATCGGCAACCTGATAAAGAGATTGCGCCAGCTCGTTTTCAAACGTAGCCTGTTGAGGCTGACTTGCTCCAAAGTGTGATCCAAAAGCACTGCCTCTGTGTTTGGCAATGCCTTCAAGATCGACAAAGTGCCGGAGTTTACGAATCAAGCGGGTTTTGCCAGCTCCTGTCATTCCGGAGAGAATGACAAAGGGAGCGGGGTTTTCCAGCGCCTTAAGTGCCTCATGTCTTAAACCTTTATAACCGGAATCAACACGAATAACATCAAAGCCATTTTGATAAACCCATTCCTGCGCTAATCGGGATCGCAATCCGCCACGCCAGCAAAAGATTAACGAGAGTTCTTGAGGATGACTTTTGATCGACTCACACCATTGCTGAATCAGTTGCTCCTTGTAATCGCCGCTGACTAGCTTGTGCCCAAGCGCCTTGGCGGCTTCAGAGCCTTCAAGTTTATAGGTAAGCCCTACGTCATGACGATGGGAATCCGAAAGTATCGGAATATTTAGCGTGTTTCCAAAGTGGGCCTTTTCATATTCGCCTTCCGACCTCACATCGATGACAGACATTTTATGATTCATGCCAAGAAGTCTAAAAGCCTCGGAAGCAGGCATGACAGGATGATTTTTCATAGCTTTATCTGACATTAAGAATAGGAATTACGGGTGGCAATATTACGTTTAATACAACAAAAATGCCCAATGATTTTTTCTTGCTGCGCCTGCTCCTAATGCATCCAATCAAGCAACTGGCTATTAGTCAGAGAAATACTTAAATTTAATGCCGGAACGTCTTCAATGTGAATTTGTGAATTCCCGCTATCGGCCTGAAGACGGCATTAAAATTTGAATTTTGAATCAAGATAACGTAAAGCTAACCAGACGAGGCATTGGGAAACTGAAAAATGATACCGTATTATGTCTGCGCTCTGGTTGAGCGCAAAGTTACATTTTTATGAGCCGCACCGCATTTTTTTTGCTCAATTGAGTGAAGCATATTTTGTATTTCTGGTTCCTTCAACTCAGGATCAATATCCTGCAAATAGTCAATAAGTGAAAAATCGTCGCCTTGCCTTCTATTTTGTGGTAGATCAAGCGCCTCAATAAGCAAGCAAACAGAAAACGGGTAGAAATTCAATTCGCAGATTATCAATGGTGCTTCCGTGACGGCTGTAGTTGCTTCTGTTCAATCAGGTTACTGCCTCTCAAAACTATTGGTTAACAACTGTCCGGATTATTTTGGGTACGTAACAAGCACTGCATTTATCATCAATAGACTAAACACCCTATATTTTGGTATAGTTATATAGCTAAAAAGCTTCGACTCACCCCCTTTAATAATTTTTCATATCATCACTCTGGAGATACTCAATGCCAATTAAAGTTGCAATCAATGGTTATGGCCGTATTGGACGTAATATCGTCCGCGCATTATACGAGTCAGGCCGTACCAATGAAATTCAAATTGTTGCAATCAATGACTTAGGTGACAGCAACACCAATGCTCACCTGACACAATATGACTCAGTGCATGGAAAATTCCCTTTTGAAGTCACTGTCGATGGCGACTACATTGTTATCAATGGCGACAAAATTAGAGTTTTCTCTGAAAGAGATCCTTCAAAACTGCCCTGGGCTGATCTGGGTATTGATGTTGTTCACGAATGTACAGGTTTTTTCACCAGCAAAGCCAAAGCGTCCGCCCACATTACTGCCGGCGCAAAAAAAGTCATCATTTCAGCTCCAGGCGGCAACGATGTTGACGGGACTATCGTATTTGGTGTAAATCACAACACCCTGAAAGCATCAGACACAGTTATTTCCAACGCATCATGCACAACCAACTGTCTTGCGCCGCTTGTAAAACCTTTAAATGACGCTATTGGTATTGAAAATGGCTTAATGACCACCATTCATTCATACACCAATGACCAGGTTCTGACCGACGTTTACCACAGCGATTTACGCCGCGCCCGTTCAGCGACGCAATCCATGATTCCTACCAAAACCGGCGCCGCTGCGGCTGTTGGCTTGGTATTGCCTGAATTGGCTGGAAAACTCGATGGCTTCGCTATGCGCGTACCCACTATCAACGTTTCTGTTGTTGATTTAACCTTCCAGGCGGCCAGAGACACCAGCAAAGCAGAAATTGACGAAATTTTGACAGCTGCATCCAAAGGTGCGCTAAAAGGTATTCTGGATATCAACGAAAGACCTCTGGTTTCAATTGATTTTAATCACAATCCTGCATCATCTATTTACGAATCACCATTGACTAAAGTATTAGGCACTATTGCTTTTGTAAACGCCAAATAAGGAATTCCACACCTAATGTTAAGAAGAACCAAAATTTTAGCCACACTCGGCCCTGCAACTGATAAGCCTGGTGTGCTTGAAGGCTTATTCAGGGCGGGTATTGACGTTGTTCGGATGAACTTTTCTCATGGTTCCGCTCAAGATCACATCGACAGAGCCAACGCTGTACGCGAACTCAGCAAGAAAACTGGCAGACGCGTAGGCATCCTGGGTGATTTGCAAGGCCCTAAAATTCGAATTGCCCGATTTAAGGATACCAAGGTATTCCTCAACGAAGGTCAGGATTTTGCGCTGGACATTAATCTTGACCCTACAGCGGGCGATAATACCCAGGTCGGCATCACTTACGAACCCCTGGCCCTGGAAGTCAAACCGGGTAGCAGACTGTTACTGGATGACGGCCGTATCGTGCTGGATGTGGTTAATGTCGAAAACATGCGCGTTAATTGTACGGTTATCGTTGGCGGTGATCTGTCCAACAATAAGGGTATCAACCTTTTGGGGGGCGGACTTTCTGCGGCGGCATTGACTGAAAAGGATAAAGAAGATATCAAAACTATCGCTATCATGAAGTGCGATTATGTTGCTATCTCTTTTCCGCGATGCGCCGAAGATCTTAATGAAGCACGCCGTCTATTGGTTGCCGAAGGCTGTCATGCGGGTATTGTTTCCAAAGTTGAGCGTGCAGAAGCGATCGTACCAGACGTTATGGATGAAATCATCCTGGCATCTGATGCAGTGATGGTAGCGCGTGGCGATCTGGGTGTTGAAATCGGCGATGCCAACTTGCCTGCCGTACAGAAATTGCTGATTAAACGTACCCGTGAGCTCAATCGTGTTGCAATTACTGCTACACAAATGATGGAGTCCATGATCGATAACCCGATTCCCACGCGTGCTGAAGTGTTTGATGTTGCCAATGCCGTTTATGACGGCACCGACGCCATCATGCTATCGGCAGAAACGGCCTCTGGAAAACACCCGGTTAAAGCCGTTGAAGCCATGCATCGCATATGTATAGAGGCGGAAAAGCAACGCAGCGTCCGTGAATCGGATCACCGTATCAATATTCAATTTGAGCGCGATGACGAAGCGATCGCGATGTCTGCGATGTATATGGCCAACCATACCAAAATCAAAGGCATAGTAGCGCTAACCGAGTCAGGATCAACCCCGCTGTGGATGTCCAGAATCAGTTCCGGTATTCCTATTTTTGCGTTGAGCAGCCAGGAAAAAACCTTGGGTAAAGTCACGTTATATCGCGGCGTTTTCCCCATGTACTTCAAAATTGAAGCCAATCAGGATCATGTTGAAGTAAACCGCAGCATTGTGAAAGAACTCAGAAAATGGAACAAAGCTAAAGACGGCGAGAAATTCATCATCACTAAAGGCGACTTGACTGGTGTTGAAGGCGGCACTAACGCCTTGAAAGTCATTG
>NQJI01000119.1 GCA_002256705.1 Methylococcaceae bacterium NSM2-1 | reverse complement strand
AAAAAAGGGCCTTTACGGCCCTTTTTCATTCAATAGCAGAATAAATATTATGCTTTATCTACTTCTTTGATACTTAATCTGACTCTGCCTTGACGGTCAATTTCAAGTACTTTTACCCTGACTACATCGCCTTCATTTAACCTGTCGCTGACTTTATCAACGTGCTCATCTGAAATTTGCGAGATATGAACCAGGCCGTCCTTCCCGGGAAGAATCGTGACGAAAGCGCCGAAATCCATCAATCTGGCGACTTTACCTTCGTAAACCTTGCCCACTTCAACTTCAGCGGTAATTTCCTCGATAAGGCGGCGCGCTTCTTCACCCGCGGCTTTATCGACAGAAGCTACTTTTACGATGCCGTCGTCGGTCAAATCAACACTGGCTCCGGTTATTTCAGTAATGCTGCGTATGGTTGCGCCGCCTTTGCCGATAACTTCACGAATTTTGCTGGGATCAATTTTGAAAGTAATGATGCGCGGCGCAAAATCAGACATTTCGTCGCGCGTACTCGATAACGCCTTGTTCATTTCACCCAGAATATGCAAACGACCCTGTTTTGCCTGTTCCAGTGCGGTCTTCATGATTTCTGAGGTAATGCCCTCTATCTTGATGTCCATTTGCAGCGCGGTAATCCCGTCTACTGAACCTGCGACCTTGAAGTCCATGTCGCCCAAGTGATCTTCATCGCCCATAATATCAGACAAAACCACGAAGTTATCGCCTTCTTTAATCAGGCCCATTGCGATACCAGCAACCGGTGATGTAATCGGCACACCCGCATCCATTAATGCCAGACTGCTTCCGCAGACCGAAGCCATCGAGCTTGAACCATTGGATTCAGTGATTTCAGAAACCACGCGAATGGTGTAGGGGAATTCATCCATGTTAGGCAACACGGCTGTTACGCCACGTTTTGCCAAACGGCCATGTCCGATTTCACGACGTTTCGGCGAACCGACAAAACCCGTTTCACCGACACTGTACGGAGGGAAATTATAATGCAGCATGAACGGTTCTTTGTATTCACCCGCCAGGGCATCAATGATTTGTGCATCACGTTGGGTACCCAGTGTTGCTACCACCAATGCCTGGGTTTCACCCCGCGTAAACAGGGCAGAGCCGTGAGTTCTGGGTAAAACACCCGTTCTAATGGAAATCGGTCTGATCTTGTCCAAAGCCCGGCCATCGATACGCTTGCCTTCGTTGAGAATGGCGTTGCGAACAATACGGTATTCCAGGTGTTCGATAATGCCGCGTATATCATTTTCGGCGTAACTTGCCGATAATTTTTCTACAATGGCGTTACGAATGCCTTTCAGGTGATCTTGGCGAACCAATTTTTCCGCAATGGTGTAGGCCGCTTTAATCTCGGCCTCAACGGCTTCTGTGACTAATCCGACCAACTCAGCATTGGCCTCGGGCGCTACCCATTCAACGATACCGGTACCTGCGGCTTGCGCAAATTCATTAATGGCATTAATGGCGATCTGCATTTGTTCATGACCAAACAAAACCGCACCCAACATGACTTCTTCAGACAGTC
Organism: Methylococcaceae bacterium NSM2-1; assembly: GCA_002256705.1. Classification (GTDB taxonomy): domain Bacteria; phylum Pseudomonadota; class Gammaproteobacteria; order Methylococcales; family Methylomonadaceae; genus Methylobacter_C. The sequence goes on along the minus strand of NQJI01000119.1, from coordinate 3,666 downwards.
CGGCTGCTTCAGATTCAACCATCAATACGGCATGGGCCGTGCCGGCTACGACTAGTGTTAATTGAGATTCTTTTAGTGCGGCAGGAGATGGATTTAACAGATAATGGCCATCTTTATAACCCACACAAGCAGCGCCTATTGGCCCGTTAAAGGGTAATCCTGAAACCGCCAATGCAGCAGACGCACCTAAAAGGGCTGGAATTTCAGGGTCAACTTCCGGATTCAAGGATACCACTGTGGCAATAATCTGAACTTCGTTAGTATAGCCCTCAGGAAAGAGCGGACGAATAGGCCGGTCAATCAGTCTGGACGTTAAAGTCTCTTGTTCGCTTGGCCGCCCTTCCCGCTTAAAAAAGCCGCCGGGTATCTTACCCGCTGCGTAGGCTTTTTCCTGATAATTAACAGTTAATGGAAAAAAATCGCCACCATTAGCTTCTTTTTTGCCAACGACGGTGACTAGCAGTGATGTACCATCTACATCGATTATGACAGCACCGTCTGCTTGACGCGCTATTTCACCAGTTTCTAGCGTAACGAGTTTATCGCCGTACTGAAATTCTTTCCTAATAGGATTCACTATAGGGTTCCTTTGCGTAGAGGTTATTTGTAGAGACGTTGCAATGCAACGTCTCTAGGTTTTGCTGTTTCTTAATGACTTTTACTCGCGTAATCTCAATCCGTTCACAGCGATTAAGCCAGGCGCTTTTACTTGCGTAAACCCAGTCGCTCGATCAATGAACGATAACGGTTGCTGTCTTTATTTTTCAGATAATCCAGCAGCTTGCGACGCTGATTAACCATACGCAACAAACCACGACGTGAATGGTTGTCTTTTTTGTGAGCGGCAAAGTGTGGTGTTAAATGAGTAATGTGCGCTGTCAACAGGGCAACTTGTACTTCAGGTGATCCTGTATCGGTTTCTGACTGGCGATACGCTTCGACAACCGCTTTTTTTTGTTCTGCAGTAAATGGCATTTGTAATCCCTAAGATTAAAATTAAATTGAAAGCTGTCCAATGACGGCTCTTTAGTACACTGATCTCCACGTTAGGGTGTAGAAATCAATATTTGTTATAAAGACGCGATAAATCGGGTCTTTAATCATTGCTCATATTGAACAACTTTTTCGGTGCTATTTTACCATCCAATAGCATTTCTCCCAAGCCTAAAAAAATAGCATTATGATACATTCTTACCGTACCTTGCCACGTTTCCAAGCTGGAATCAGGGGTTCCGGGGAGATTGATCGATTGCCCGTATTTTATAGAAATGGCTTGTTCATCAGACAACTGGACAGAAGGCAGTGCTTCCAAAGGTTTATCAACAGCGATCAGACATTGAAACAGGTCCTGTTCACTCATAGCCGTCAACTGTTCAATGGTCCTGGCCTGTTCAATACTAAACAGACCCGCTTCCAGTCGACGCAATGCCTTCACTGTTCCGCCGCAGCCCAGAGTATGGCCAATATCTTCAGCCAGTGACCGGATATAAGTGCCTTTTGAACAGAAGACCTCCAATGTTAGCGAGTCTGGTTCCCAAGCTCCAGCTTGGGAACCCGTCAGCAGCTTCAGCTCGAATATCCTGATTCGTCTAGCTTTGCGCTCGATTGTTATTCCTTCGCGTGCCAATTCATAGAGCTTTTTACCGTTATGCTTTAACGCAGAATACATGGGAGGAATCTGATCGATTTCACCGGTAAACTTTTGCAGACAGGCTTGTACTTCTTCAACCGACAAAGCAGGCACCGGCTTGGTTTCGATTACAATGCCCTCTGCATCACCGGTATCGGTCATAACACCCAGCTGAACAAGTACCTGATAACGCTTGTTATCATCCAGCATTAACGCGGACACTTTAGTTGCCTCGCCAAAACAAAGCGGCAACAAACCGGTTGCCAAAGGATCCAGACTGCCGGTATGACCCGCTTTATTGGCATTAAACAAATGCCTTACTTCCTGCAAAGCTCTGTTTGAGGATACCCCCAAACGCTTGTCCAGCAGCAATATGCCGTGAACATTGCGCCCGGACTTGCGTTTGCTCATGTGTCGGATTTATCCAGATCCTGCTTGTCCTGAGCGGAGTCGGAGGGCTTGTTCAAATCACTCAGGAGCTCTGCAACACGCATACCGGTATCAAATGAATCATCGTAATAAAAACGCAATTCAGAGATATGCCGCAGACGCATCCTTTTTGCCAATTCATGCCGAATCGCCGGAGCCAACTCATTTAACAATTTAACATTGGCGCGTTTGCCCTGCTCATCAACATTCAATACTGTGACATACACTTTTGCAACAGCAAGGTCTTTAGTCACTTCAACTTCAGTGATAGTAATAAAACCCAACCTGGAATCATCAATATCCCGCTGCAAGATCAAAGAAAGTTCTTTCTGCATCTGCGATGAAACACGGGCATTACGACCAAATTCTTTTGCCATAAGGTTACAGCTCCCGCTTGATTTCTATACGTTCAAACACTTCGATCTGGTCGCCGGGCTTAACATCGTTGTAATTTTTTACCCCGATACCACATTCCATGCCCATTTTAACTTCGGCGGCATCTTCTTTAAAGCGACGTAAAGATTCCAGTTGTCCTTCAAAAATGACCACGTTTTCACGCAGTACCCGTATAGGCAGGTTTCGTTTCACATAGCCATCAATGACCATACAGCCGGCAATCGCCCCGTATTTTGGCGAACGGAATACATCGCGCACTTCGGCAAGACCAACAATCTGCTCTTTAATGACAGGTGCCAGCATGCCGCTGATAGCTTTCTTGACTTCATCGATCGCGTCATAGATGACACTGTAATAATGCAGATCGATGCCTTTTTCCTCAATCAGCTTTCTGGCTGTCGCATCTGCCCGAACATTAAAGCCCATCAGAATTGCACCCGAAGCCAGGGCAAGGTTAGCGTCGCCTTCATTAATACCGCCAACGCCGCCAAAAACAACCTTAACTTCTACTTCTTCATTGGATAATGCAATCAGGGAACCGCGTAACGCTTCCAGACTGCCTTGCACATCAGTTTTGATAACCAGATTCACGCTGGCAAGTTCACCTGTCGCCATTCTGGAAAATACTTCATCCAGTTTGGAGGCCTGCTGTGCGGCATGTTTGGTAAATTTCTTGCGGTCTTCACGGTGTTTGGCCAAGTCTTTGGCAATACGTTCGTTTTGTACCACCAGGAATTCATCACCCGCATTGGGTGTCCCCGAAAGCCCCAGGATTTCAACCGGCGCACAAGGGCCTGCCTCTTTAATGGTTTTTCCGTTCTCGTTAAACATAGCACGGACACGGCCATATTCCTGACCACACAATACCATTTGGCCGCTTTCCAGCGTGCCTTTTTGAATCAGTACCGTTGCGACAGCACCACGACCTTTATCCAGTCTCGATTCAATCACGATACCCGATGCAGGACCCTCGACAGGGGCTTTTAATTCCAGAATTTCAGTTTGTACAATTAATGACTCGATTAATTCATCAATGCCTTCACCTGTTTTAGCCGAAATCTTGAGGAACTGCACATCGCCGCCCCATTCTTCCGCCAGAACGCCAATGACCGATAGCTCTTGCATCACTTTTTCAGGATTGGCATCGGGCTTATCGATTTTGTTTATCGCCACGATAATCGGCACATTGGCTGCTTTCGCGTGCTCAACTG
>NQJI01000118.1 GCA_002256705.1 Methylococcaceae bacterium NSM2-1 | reverse complement strand
AATATTTAATTGAACTGCTATATTATGGAGGCTTTGGGCACATATTTTGTGCCCATGAAGATAATATCTTCTTGTTATAGGCACATATATGGGCACAATTATAGGTGGATTTGGCTGGAATACACAAGCCCGTATAGGAATAAAAGTAATATAAGTTATAGATTTTATTTAAAAAATAAATACCATATTGGAATGTGTCGGACTGGCTACTATTTTCCTATGCAAAAACTGGAAAATATTTTTCCCAACAAATCATCCGAGGTAAATTGCCCGGTAATTTCGGCAAGGCACATTTGTGCTTGTCTTAAATCTTCGGCGACCAATTCGCCTGCCTGGCTGACTTGTAACTGGTTTAAAGCACTTGCTACATATTCATGGCCTTTTCTTAAGGCTTCTATATGTCGTCTTCTGGCAATAAAAACATTGTCTGTGGCTTCGTTAAAACCGACACTTTGTTTCAGGTGTTGTTTTAATAAGTCCATGCCCTCCCCGGTTTTAATAGACAGGTAACAACTGTATCCGTCTTCTGTTTGTTTTATTTCAGGCGCTATGCCTAGCAGATCTATTTTGTTGTAGACTTTGGTGATGTCAATATTTGTAGGCAGAGTTTTTAATAAATCTTCTGTTTCGGGTTCCCTGGCATCAATAAGCAGTAAAATTTTATCGGCTTTCTGGATTTCTTCGTGCGCTCTGCGTATGCCTTCCTTTTCTATCGAATTGTCGCTTTCCCGCAAGCCGGCTGTATCAATGATATGCAAAGGCATACCATCCAGCTGGATACGTTCCCTGAGTACGTCTCGGGTAGTTCCGGCTATATCGGTGACTATCGCCGCTTCATGTCCGGCCAGTGCATTAAGCAGGCTGGATTTCCCTGCGTTAGGTTTACCTGCCAAAACAACGGTCATGCCATCACGCAATAAACGGCCTTGCTGGGCTGTTTTTTGTATCTGCCGGATGCCTTGTAATAATCTGATTATGCGATTTTCGACGACGCCATCGGTTAGAAAATCGATTTCTTCATCGACAAAATCGATAGCGGCTTCAACGTAGATGCGCAGTTCCGTCAGTTCATTAACCAGCTCATTGATTTGTGCTGAAAACACGCCTTGCATGGATTTTTGTGCAGAACGGACGGATTGTTCGGTGCTGCTTTCAATTAAATCGGCGACCGCTTCCGCTTGTGCCAAGTCGAGCTTGTTATTGAGGAAAGCGCGTTCGGTAAATTCACCTGGATTGGCTAATCTGGCACCCAGTGATATGACACGTCGTAACAGCATGTCCAATACCACCGAACCACCGTGTCCCTGTAATTCAAGTATGTCTTCACCCGTGTAAGAGGCAGGTGCGGGAAAATAGAGACTGATGCCGGAATCAATCACGGAACCGTCATCATCTATAAAGGATGAAAACAGCGCGTGTCTGGGAATTAACGATTTATTGAGGAGTTGTTTGGCGATTTCAGTAACCAGGGTCCCTGAAATGCGAATGATACCGACACCGCCATTCCCTGGCGGCGTTGCAATAGCTGCAATGGTATCGGGGTTTAAAGCCAAGCTATCCCGCTTTTTCTATTTGCTTGGTGATATAGGTTTGTTGAATGATAGACAGGGTGTTATTGACAACCCAGTATAAAACCAAACCTGCCGGAAAAAACAGGAAGAAAACAGTAAAGACGATAGGGAACATCTTCATCACTTTAGCCTGAATAGGATCAATCGGTGCAGGATTCAGACTTTGCTGAATTTTCATGGTAAGACCCATTATCAACGGCAAGATGTAGAATGGATCCTGTATTGATAGATCCTGTATCCATAGCATAAAGGGAGCTTGTCGAAACTCAACTGTTTCACTCAATACCCAATAAAGAGCCATAAATACCGGAATCTGTATCAGAATAGGCAAACAGCCACCCAGCGGATTCACTTTTTCTTTTTTATACAGAGCCATCATTTCGGTATTGAAACGGGGTCTGTCATCAGCAAAACGTTCTTGCAGTTCCTTAAGACGTGGCTGAATTTTACGCATTTTAGCCATTGATTTGAAACTGGCTTGTGATAATGGAAAGAACAATAATTTAATACAGAGTGTTACACCTATGATGGCAACTCCCCAGTTACCTATAACATTATGAATTTTATCCAGTAACCAGTAAATGGGTTTACCAATAAAGGTTAAAACGCTGTAATCAACCGTAAGCTCAAGGCCTGTCGCTATTTTCTCCATCATAGGCTGGATTTTAGGGCCAGCAAATAATTGGGAAACAAATTGAGCCTCTGTATTTGCTTCAACAGTTACCGGTGGCGAATACGTGCCAATGACATAACGTCCGTCTTTCAGTTCTTTGGTATAAAAATGGTTTTCCTGATCAGTTGGTGGAATCCAGGCAGAGGCAAAATAATGTTGAATCATTGCTGTCCATCCACCTCGAGTAGTGACGTCAAGAGTCTCTTCTGCCATATCATCGAAACTTATTTTCTGGTATTTGTTTTTTTCGGTATAAATAACGCCGCCATCATAAGCTCTCATGCCACCCATCAGCATGTTACCTTTGCCTGTCGTATCCGGAACTCTTAACAACTGACTGTATTGTCTTCCGGACCAGGCTTTTCCAGAGTTATTACTGACTTTTTGATCCAGTTTTATCTCGTAACTTCCAGGTTTAAAGGTGAATAATTTGGTAATAACAAGACCACTGTTATCAGTCCATGTTAATGGCACTGTCAAACTATCTTGTCCGGGTTGCAATGTGTAACTGTCTTGCTCATTGGAGAAAACCGTATAGTGATTTGGCGCAGCCGCAAAACCGCTATCTGCTATCAGACCACTTTGTGCAACAAACAGTTTTTCTTGATCACTGTTAAACAAACGCACAGGCGCCGTGTTTGTTTCAGCTACTTGTAAACCGATCATTTTGCGTAAACTGTTTACAACAGTATTCGCTTTTTCTACAGGGTAATTTAATAAATCCAGATTGGTGATTGTGCCACCTTGCATATCAATTTCAAGTTCAATAACATCTGTTTTAACTTTTACTGTTTTAGCAGTTGAGGCTGCGGCAACAGGAACAGATACTGGATTTTGTACGGTAGTTTCTGTTTGGGCGGATGCTCCTGCTGTAGTTGGTAAATCTTCTTTAGCATTAGCACCTTCGGTATTTACAATTGCAGCAACTTCAGGTTTTGGACCATAGTCTAGCTGCCATGCCTGCCACAACATAAACACAAGCATTGCAAAAGTCACGACTAGTATAAATCTTATATTATCCATTCTTATTACCAAATTTTTCTGGAACGGGATCAATGCCCCCTTGATGAAAAGGGTGGCATTTTAATAATCTTTTGAGAGTGAGATAGGAGCCAATAATAGCACCGTGGTTCTGAAGTGCTTCTAAGGAATAACTTGAACAGCTTGGATAAAAACGACAGTTAGAGCCAAGCAAAGGACTTATAAAGTATTTATAAAACTTTATAATTGCTATGAGCATGAAGCGCATCGGGATACCAACCTAAGCCAATGCTTTTCCAATGACTTTCTTAATAATTCCAGTGGAGCATCTACTGCTTCCCTGCGTGCCAGAACAACAATGTCTATATTTCCCAGTGTCTGTTGTTGCATTCTAAAATTTTCCCTCACAGCTCGTTTAATTACGTTTCTGTGTACTGCCTTTTTTATATTTTTTTTGGCAATTGCCAAGCCTAGCCTTGGATGATCAAAATCATTCTTGATGGCTAAAAGAGTAAAATATGTATCACTTGATTTTACAGGCTTAGCAAAAACTTTTTTATATTCAGCCGGTTTTTTTAACCGTAACTGTGGGGGAAAACCAAAATTGTGCTCTGTCACCCAATATCAACTAAACAGTTAACTTGGCGCGGCCTTTTGCTCTGCGGGCATTTAAAACTTTACGGCCACCTACAGTTGACATTCTGGAACGAAAACCGTGAGTTCTAGCGCGTTTGATTTTACTGGGTTGGTATGTTCTTTTCATATTACTAAAGCCTATTCAGATGAGTGTTAACAAAAACAGATAAAAAAGACTACGGATGATAAAATAATCTGTATAGCCTGTCAATTCTGTAGTGCAATGTTTTATTGCTGTATAGTGACTAAAAGCAAACTTCTCCCCCACTCAACACATATCAATACCTTAACTATTCAATGAGCTCAATTTGGGATAACTGCCTTACTAAACTTGAAAATGAAATTCCCGGTTCTGATTTTAGTACCTGGATACGGCCTTTACAGGCCATAGAAAGTAATGGACAACTAAAATTACTGGCACCTAACCGCTTTGTTTTGGACTGGGTCAAGCAACATTATTTTGCAAAAATTGAAGAATCCATTCATGAATTTTCTAACGGAAAATTAGACTTGAATCTTGAGATTGGTTCAAAAAAGTCGACAACTCCCGCCGCAATAAATAGCGTAAAGCCGGTAGAAATAAAAAAAACCAGTCCTAACTTTCTTAACAAAGCTTTTACTTTTGAAAATTTTGTTGAGGGCAAATCCAATCAATTGGCAAGAGCTGCTTCAATCCAGGTTTCTGAAAATATAGGCAAAGCCTACAATCCTTTACTTATCTATGGCAGTTCCGGTTTGGGCAAAACTCATATTATGCACGCTATAGGTAATGCGGTTTTTCAAAAAAATCCCTCAGCAACGATTGTTTATCTGCACTCTGAAAAATTTGTTCAGGATATGGTCAGGGCATTGCAGCAAAACTCGATTAACTCTTTTAAAGAATATTATCGTGGTATAGATGTACTTTTAATTGACGATATTCAATTTTTTGCCGGTAAAGAGCGTTCACAGGAAGAATTCTTTCATACCTTTAATACGCTATTGGAAAAAAAACACCAAATTGTTTTAACGTGTGACAAATATCCCAAAGAAATTATTGGTCTTGAAGACCGGTTAAAATCAAGATTTGGTTGTGGGCTTCCAGTTTCAATTGAACCACCCGATATGGAAACCAGAGCAGCCATTTTAATGAAAAAAGCAGCTCAGGTTAATGTAGATCTTCCTCAGGAAGTTGCATTTTTTATTGCCAAAAAAATTCCTTTCAATGTCCGTGATCTTGAAGGTGCTTTAAGACGTGTGATAGCCAACGCACAATTTACCGGGCGTGAAATCACCACTGAATTTACAAAAGAAGCATTGCATGATCTGATCTCCTTGAAGGATAAACTCGTCAATATAGACAACATTCAAAAAACGGTTGCTGAGTATTTTAAAATTC
>NQJI01000117.1 GCA_002256705.1 Methylococcaceae bacterium NSM2-1 | reverse complement strand
GATTGAATGTCCGCTTTCTGTTGGTATGCTGCCATTTGGAAATGTGTGGCGAGTGACTCTTGTGGGTCGGGAACAGACACTGTCGCGACCGGCAGCAGTCGGCCAGAAGAAGACGATCAGCTGAATTTGGCCACGTTTCATACTGAATAAAAAAGCAAGCGGGCTTTTGACTTGCTTTTAGCAGTCAAAGCTAAGAAAGCTGAATTGAGAATAACTCAGCGAGTGATTGTAACTTAAGCCACTTTACCATCTCTTTTTTACATCATTTCTTCTAAGTGACGAAAGGAAAGGGCATCCCGGACATAGAAAAAACAGCGTAAAGAATAATATCCTTTGGGAAATTGGCAGCTTTAAAACTGATCATCGGTTCGTTCAATCACTAGAAATCGCTAATTATCACTCATTCTGAAAAACTTTGTGACGGAACCAAAAATCTTTCTCCTAGTTTATCTAATGATGACCCCTTGCGCATGATCTGTGATTGCTAAATCATCGTGGTGCAGATAACAAGTTTAAAGCCATTTCGCTTTTTTAAAGCGACGATAAAGAACCCCGCAGACGAGGCCAATCGCTCCCAGTGCCGCCGGATAGCCATATTTCCACCGCAATTCCGGCATGACTTCAAAGTTCATACCCCAAATTCCGGCAAAAGCGGTTGCAACGGCGAATATCCCTGCCCAGGCAGCGAGCCGTTTGTTTACTTCGCTTTCCTCAATTGTTACCATCGACAGATTGACCTGAATCGCCATGCCGATCGTGTCGCGTATCGTGTCTATCGACGCATTAATCTGTTTGAGATGATCGTACACATCGCGAAAATATACCTCTGTATTCACACAGACCAGAGGTATACGCCCTCTTTGCAGTTTTCCTGTATCTTCCATCAAGGGAGCGACCGCATGTTTAAGAGTCGTTACCTTACTCTTGAGTGCGTATAGGCGTTCAATATTGGAACGTGCAGCGCCTTTTATGAAAATCTGTTCTTCAATATTTTCAAGTTCTGTTTCAAGCGAATCCAGTATTGGAAAATAGCGATCAACAACGGCATCCATCAACGCATAGAACACGAAGCCTGAGCCCTTACTGAACAAATGTGGTTCACGCTCGAAGCGATGTCGCACCTCCAAAAAACCAACGCGACTGCGATTACGGACCGACAGTACATAGTTAATACCGACGAAAATATGGACCTCGCCATTTGTCAGATGATCGCCATTCATTTCCGTTAATTGCATCACGGCAAATATTGAATCACCGTATTCTTCTATCTTCGGACGCTGATAACTGTGACATGCATCTTCTAAGGCAAGTGCATGGAAATCAAATTGATCGCGCATTTTTTCCAGCTCAGATAATTTGGTATCCTGTACTGCGACCCAGACAAAGCAGCCGGGTATAGTCAGATAATGACTGATTTCCTCAATTGAAATCTCCTTGAGTTTTTTCCCTTCCTGATACGCAATACAATTAATCAGCATAAATAATCCTTTCGATAAGCAGATTCTGTGGCAACTATCCATCAGTCTACAGCCGTACTAATCCGCGAGCAAAATTATCCTGCTAAAGCCATAAACTGCTTATAAGCCGGTATGTTTTCCTCGGAAACTTATCGAAATTGAAATACAAATTTTTGACTGACCTGAATGGATCGGTTCCAGACATTCGAGCGATGATCCCAGCAAAGGCGCTCAAGAATCACGCCGTTCTGGTTCCTGCCGCCGGATCGTGGCCCCTTAACATTCCTTTTGTCCTACACAGATAATGGCGCCACAGGCCCGTGAGTCGACCCAGAATAACAGAACATCCCATAGGAGTGCCATAATGAGACCCAAAATTGACTGCACCAAATTTGGCTCCATCACCATAGACGGGTCTGATATCGAACATGATGTTCTCATCCGGCTTTCAGGTGAGATCAAGAAGAGAAAGAAAAAGCTATCCAAGGCAGTGTTCGGTACATCTCACATAATCTCACTCGAAGAGGCTGAGCACATATTCGAAAAGGGGGCTGAACGGCTTATCATTGGCTCAGGCCACAATGGCAATGTAACGCTCTCTAAAGAGGCATCCGAGTATTTCAAGAAAAAGGAGCTTCGGGTTGATCTCTCACCCACTCCCGATGCCATCCATCAGTGGAATAAGGCTAAAGGCTCAACCATCGGACTTTTTCATGTTACTTGCTGACCTCTGGCAATCTAACATAAATGATAGGTTGACGTTTATGCTATCCACCGAGATCGACTCCCACAGTCTATATGCACCGCTTGCGGATAACACTGTGCTCGACCGGAAAACCCGCCATGCGGCGGACGCTCGTTAGCTTGCCACGTTGAATGTCCGTTTTGAGCGACGCCGGCCGTATTTTTTAGGGTCGATAGCTCACTTCCGCGACTGGCAGCAGTCGGCCACAACCGGACGGACACAGGTTTCCAGTCAATGGCTGGTTAACCTGGAAAAGCTGCCATTCAGAATCCGCAATTGATGTTCATCCACATATACCCAAATGATCTCAATTTGCTCCGAGCGAATGCTGAAGTGCGGCTCGCAACGAAACAAGAGTGTCGTCCCGCCTAAGAATTGTTCTTAGAACTCCAGGTATATCAGGTTGGACCGGAATATTAGCCAGCTCCGCTTTAGTGTGCACCGGTCTAGTGCAGGGTGACAATCTAAATCACTATTTTGGTTCAATCTTTCGTAACATCCAGGCTTACGATTATTGGATAATGGCTGAAGTAGCGCGTCCGTCTGCACTGGACTAGCAGCAACAAAATAATACAGTCAATGTCGGCATAATTAATGCTTATATTTTATTGTCGGGATAAATTCTCGGCATTATCATTGTTAACATACTTGAGGAGAAAATTTAGATTGCTGGAATATTTTCTTTCGTGTTGCTAGTGTTTATATGATCGATAGAATCGCAAATTATCGATTATAGCCATAACCAACATTTAACTGGAAACTAAAACTGAAAATCAACATTCAACCTAAACGGGACGGGGTATTTTACCCCGTCCGACTTTAGGGAGACTAATAATTGATTGCTCAGGCTTGAAGGGCTGTTAAAAATCAGAATTAGCTGAATTCCATGTAGATTCACTTGCATAAGAACCATGGATGACAATACTTCGAGGCTCTCGGACTCTTGAATAGGGGAAAACAACTTAGACCATGCTGACTAACAGAAATCTTATCGTTCGAAATCGAGAGGGTTCCAGGAGTCAGCCATAAAGAAATGCAGGATGCGAGTAAACTAATCGGCTGGACTGCCTTATTCCTCAAGGATAACTTCATCATTATCGACAGAATTGACGAGGTAACAGATGCCCTTTAAAACCCTCCCCAACACCCTTTGCATCATCTTGGCCGGAGGAGTGGGTTCTCGGTTGCACCCACTGACTGCCGATCGAGCTAAGCCGGCTGTGCCATTTGGGGGCAAGTACCGTATCATTGATTTCACGCTAACCAATTGTCTGCATTCCGGATTGCGGCGTGTGCTGGTACTGACTCAATATAAGTCGCACTCACTGCAAAAGCATCTGCGTGATGGCTGGACCATCTTCAACCCGGAAATCTCTGAATACATCACGTCGGTGCCGCCACAGATGAGAACCGGCGAATCCTGGTACTCCGGGACGGCCGACGCCATTTTCCAGAATCTTTATCTGCTCGAGCGCAGCAATGCCCAATTCGTATTGATTCTGTCAGGCGACCACATATACCGGATGGATTACGCCGCGATGCTTTTATTTCACCGAGAGCAGGGAGCGGAGTTAACGATTGGCTGCATGCCGGTGCCGCTAGCAAGTGCCGGCTCTTTTGGCATCATGTCTGTGGATGACGTGCATCGAATTCGCGAGTTCCACGAAAAGCCGAAAAATCCCAAGCCCCTGACACAGGACCCAAACCGAGCGCTGGCATCAATGGGTATCTACATTTTTAACACTGACTTGCTCATTCACGAATTGCAATCCGACCACGCTCTCGGCGAATCAAGCCATGATTTCGGCAAGGACATCATTCCAGGTCTCATCGAGACCCATTACGTATCCGCTTACCGGTTCGGCGGAGAAACCGGGCGTGTCACGCCAGATCAGTACTGGCGGGATGTCGGTACGATAGATTCGTATTACGCAGCGAACATGGACTTGCTGGCTCCGGTCCCACCAATGAACCTCTATCAGCTCGACTGGCCCATCCGAACTTACAATGGGCAGCACCCTCCGGCGCGCATGACCCGAGGGGCCAGCGGGCAGGCAGGAGAATTCGTCGACTCCTTGCTTAGTAGTGGGACAGTGATCTCCGGTGGTACGGTCAGACATTCGATCCTGTTTTCTCAAGTCCAAGTGGATGACGGTGCTGTAGTTGAAGATTCGATCCTGTTTGACGGGGTGCATGTGGGCGCCGGTGCATACTTAAGACGCTGCATCGTGGACAAAAATGTGCAAATTCCTCCCGGCGAGCGGATTGGGTTTGATACTACCACCGATTCTGCTCGCTTCACGGTATCGGAAGCTGGTATTACGGTGGTTCCGATGGGTTACTGCTTCCTGATTAACGACCCGGATAGTGACGAGTGACGCAAATGGCGTTGATACTTATTCGGCTCGGCGCTAAAAGCTATTTTATATCATCCAAGGGTATTGAACTTTGAATGTGTAACTTCCTGGTGAATTTGAAGCCCGAATAATAACTTAATGAAAACCTGCGCCAAAAAAATCAATATCAATAATGTGACAGATCGGCAAAATTTTCTGTGGAATGCAGGTGTCTGTCTTCTGTATCTTACGACAGCGAAACTTGGGCTCGAATATACTATTATCGGCCAGACCGTCACTTTGTTGTGGCTACCTAGCGGAATTGCCCTAGTTGCCGTCCTGATAGGTGGCTATCGCTTGTGGCCCGGGATTGCCTTTGGTGCCCTCATCGCTAATGCCGGAACCGGCGTACCGGTCATTACCTTATCCGTCATCACATTAGGTGATACCTTGGAACCTTTATGCGGTGCCTTATTGCTCAGAAGGTGGAATAACTTTTCAGTTGCACTGGACAGGCTGTCGGATGTACTGGCATTAATCCTGCTCGCTGCTTTCGGCAGCACGATTGTGGGGGCCACATTTGGAACACTCGGGTTGATTGTCGGCGAAGAGATAACATTCGCCGATTTCAGATTGACCTGGCTTGCCTGGTGGCTTGGAGATGGCATGGGCGTACTGGTAATCAGCCCTGTTCTTCTTGCCGGATTTAGTATAGCTCGTGCGATTCCCACACTATTTTCATCGAAGAAAGCCGTGGAAGCTTTTTTATTGAT